>JAKSSH010000119.1 GCA_024403155.1 Clostridia bacterium
CAACCTGAGGATCCATTTCATTCAGCATGATGTACATGCCCAGAGCGCCGCCGCCAGGATACTTTCTGTAGGTTTCAGCATCAAGAGTTTTAACTTCTGTTGTCTTGTCTGTCAGATTAACATATAAGATTTTCGCGTCTTTAAACATTGTGTATCTCCACCTTTCACTTCGTGCGCGTTACGAATTTCTGTTAAATCACCTGGGTTTTTTGCCACCAAATCAACTATTAAATGCTAGTCAAACGGGAGAATCTTGTGTACGAGTCATGCACGCATTTTTCTCTAAAATAGCAAAAAACGCGCAGGTGAATCAACATTAGAATTAATATTGAGACTCCTTCGCGCAATGGCAGGCAGCAGAATCGCTTCCACTACCCTGTCGCCCCAGCCGGCTCAGAGAGTCGCACCAGGGTCGGAGAATTAACCATAATTGGCCAGTATCATTTTATATTATTAAAGCGTTTTCTGTCAAGGTTTGCGGGGTTTTCATGGTATAATTACACTATCAGAAAAGGAAGTGCTTATGAACAATCTGTTTCTTGAAGGCCCTATCCAGACGGGCAAATCAACTTTAATACGAGAGGTTCTGCATGAAGCCTGCGGTCCTGAGCTCAAAGGGGTAGGCGGTTTTACCGTGCAGAGAATGCACTTTCCAACTCCAGGAAATGACAAGCGTTTCGGCTTCAGACTAATGCCGGCGGCTGCGCCCATCAAGGCCCACACCTGCGTTACCACCACAGATGAAAATCTTCTGGCCAGTGACGGCGTATTCAAGCTCACCGGCTGTGAAGGCGGCTCCAGAACCAATATGGAAGTGTTCGAAACAAAGGGTGTAACTCTTTTGACTCAGGCTCTGGAAGATGCAAAAGCAGGCCGGATCGGACTGGTTTTGCTTGATGAAATCGGCGGCCATGAAATGAAATGCCGCAAATTCATGTCATTGCTCAACAGGCTTCTTGATTCAGACATCCCATGCATAGGTGTCATCAAACACCCTGACAGCACAAGGCGAATGGACCCTTCTCTGCTTGAGGCTAATGAGGAACTTCACAAAAAAATCACCGGTCACGAGAATGAGAGCGGTGAGATTTTGTACTATGAACGTGGTGATGAAGCTGTCCGCACCACTCTAAAGAAGTTTATATAATTCCAAGTTCTTTTGCCTGCTCAGTCATTTCATCTCTGAAGTCAGGATGGGCAAGACTTATCATTGCGCGTACTCTGTCCTGCATTGTCAGGTTCTTCAGATTGACGCATCCATATTCTGTTGCAACATACTGCACCTCACAGCGCGGAGTAGTAACAGCCGTTCCCACAGGAAGACCTAGCATGATCTTGCTTTTTCGTTCTCCATTCTTGATCATGGATGACGTCATTGCGATAAATGACTTGCCGCCCTCTGACATCTGTGAGCCCTTGACGTAATCGACCTGTCCGCCGCAGCCGCTCTGCTGGACATAGCCCATTGCTTCTGCTGCCACCTGTCCGAAAACATCTATCGCCATAGCAGAATTCACAGAAACCATTCTTTTGTTCTTTGCTATCTCTACAGGATTATTTACCAGAGTCCACGGCGCACCGTAAATTTCAGGATTGCAGTTCATGAAATCATACATTTCCTGCGTTCCTGCAGAAAATCCAAGTACGCTGACTCCGTCGTAATATCCTTTGTATTTGTTAGTAACATTTCCGTTCCTGATCAGGTGATACATTGATGTGGTAAACATTTCAGTAAAAATTCCCAGATCGTTCTTCGTTTTGAGGAGTTCCCCTACAGCAGTTCCCATTTTGCCAATGCCAAGCTGAATCGTTGCTCCATCCGGGATCTCTTCAACTACATACTCCGCAGCCTTAAGGGCTATCTCGTCAGCCGGAGTATCCGGCAGACATGGAGCCGGTTTGTCTGTTTCTATTATTGCAGAAGCTTCAGATGCATGTATCAGGTTCTTCTCGCCATAAAGATATGGTGTTCCCGTATTGGCTTCCAGGATAATATCTCTTTTGCAGTTTTCTACGAAACAGCTGGCATCACAAGTTCCAGCTGAACCGAAAGAAAAATTCCCATCTTTGTCAGGTCTTGATACCTGCAGGAAGCAAACATCAGGTTTTCCTATGTTTCTGACCCACTCATCTATGAGACTGAGATGAATACTTGTATATTTCAGTGGCATTCCATTGTTTCTGAATGCCTTTTTTTCTCCTGTTCCCAGGAAGAACGTTTCTACACTGAATGGAGGCTTCCTTCCCTCTTTAGCGTATCCCGACCAGTCTGTGTCAAACATTCTGCAAGGCATAAGTGACATTGAGCAAAGCAGTGTAACATCCTCAAGCTCGTCCTTTCTGTCAAACAGTGCATCCAGCAGTTCATA
>JAKSSH010000012.1 GCA_024403155.1 Clostridia bacterium
AAGATGGGCGTAAAAGCCCATCTGCTGTGTTGCCTCATTTCCGGAATGTCATCCAAATACCCACGTAGCCCAGCTTGATGGTGTTCTCCTCCATTATCCTGTAGCGGATTTCGGAATTAGGCTTCAGGTTAAGCCAGCATGCAGGAGGATCGAAGTCTTCCGAGTCGCATGTCAGCTCCAGAATACCAATTTTGCCGGTATCGTCACCCTTCATGGTGCCTGAGATTCCCGGATTGCCGGCTTCGAAATCGTAGATGCTGAATTCGCCGCTCTTTTCGATTCTCAGGGCATAGTAGCTTGTATCCACAGGATTGCCTGAAGAAGTCGGATCGCATTTCCATTCTCCAACAAGTCTGTCAGGAACTACGCTGCCGCAGCCCGCCAGAGCAAAAGCCATTACCAGTATGATAGCCGCAAAGGCTGTTAGTATAGTGTTCTGTTTAGTTCTTTTCATTGCCTTTCCTTATAAATCTCCTTCCAATTCCTGAACTATTATAGCATACAAGGGTACAGATAAGGAAGATATGCAGGGGTAGAAAATTGCATTAAACTTTTTATTAGCACTCTCTTGACATGAGTGCTAAACAGTACTACAATGTGGGCATAAAGGAGATAGAGGTGGTTTCGGCCACCATAATTGAAAGGGGATTTAAATAAATGAATATCGAAAAGTACACACAGAAAGCACAAGAGGCAATAATAGATTGCCAGAATATCGCAATTGAAGAAGGGCACCAGGCTGTTGATGGTGAGCACCTTCACATGGCACTGCTTCAACAGAAGGAGGGGCTGATTCCTAAGCTTATCGCCTATGCCGGACTTAACGCAGGTGAGCTTATAGGTTCTGTTCAGGCTGAGCTGGATAAGATGCCTAAGGTTTCAGGCGGAGCTGACCAGATGTATTCAACAAGAAGACTGCAGCAGATTTTTGTGGATGCAGAGAAGAAAGCATCCGAGCTTAAGGATGAATACGTTAGTGTTGAGCACCTGTATATGGCTCTTCTCGACGAGAGAAATACACCAAGCGCACAGATCTTCAAGAGATACGGAATGAGCAAGGAATGTTTTCTTAAGGCGCTGAATCAGGTGAGAGGGAACCAGAGAGTTACTTCCCAGAACCCGGAGGAGGGTTATGATGCTCTGGAAAAGTACGGAAGGGATCTGGTGGAAATGGCCAGAGACGGCAAGCTTGATCCGGTTATCGGAAGAGATGCTGAAATAAGACATGTCATTCAGATTCTTTCGAGACGCACCAAGAACAATCCGGTCCTCATTGGCGAGCCGGGCGTAGGTAAAACGGCAGTTGTTGAAGGGCTGGCTCAGAGAATTCTTAATGGTGACGTTCCGGAAGGGCTTAAGGACAAGACCATCTTCGCACTGGACATGGGTTCGCTGATTGCAGGAGCCAAATACAGAGGCGAATTTGAAGAAAGACTTAAGGCGGTCCTCAATGAGATTGAAAAATCCGATGGAAGAATCCTGCTGTTCATTGACGAAATTCATAACATTGTCGGTGCCGGCAAGAGCGAAGGAGCCATGGATGCAGGTAATCTGCTGAAGCCTAAACTTGCCAGAGGAGAACTGCACTGCATAGGTGCAACCACTCTGGATGAATACAGAAAGTATATTGAGAAGGACGCTGCTTTGGAAAGAAGATTCCAGAAGGTAATGGTGGATCAGCCAACAGTGGAAGACACCATTTCAATTCTTCGTGGTCTGAAGGAAAGGTTCGAAATTCATCACGGGGTTCGAATCACAGACGGTGCACTGATTGCCTGTGCAACTTTATCTGATCGTTACATCAGCGACAGATTCCTGCCAGACAAGGCCATCGATCTGATGGACGAAGCTGCAGCCAGAATAAGAACCGAAATAGACAGTATGCCTGCAGAACTGGATGAAATCTCAAGGAAGATAATGCAGCTGGAAATTGAGAAGCAGGCTCTGGGCAAGGAAACAGACAAGGCATCAAAGGCAAGACTGGATGCTCTGGAGGCTGAGCTGGCAGAACTTAAGGATTCAAGCAATGCAATGCGTGCCCAGTGGGAAAGCGAGAAGAATGCAATTGCAGAGCTTAAGGAAGCCAAGCAGCAGCTGGATGAGCTGCGTCACGAAATAGAAGAGGCAGAAAGAAACTACGACCTTGAGAAACTGGCAGAACTGAAATACGGCAAACTTCCTGAACTTGAAAAGAAACTGGAAGAAGAAAAGGCTAAAGCCGAGGCAGCTCAGGAAGCCCGTCTTCTTAAGGAAGAAGTTGGGGAAGAGGAAATTGCAGAAGTAATATCAGGATGGACAGGGATTCCTGTTGCCAAGCTGGTTGAAACAGAAAGAGAAAAGCTGTTAAAGCTTGGGGAGATTTTGCATAAGAGAGTTATCGGACAGGATGAAGGTGTGCAGTCTGTGGCTGAAGCTGTACTGAGAGCCCGTGCCGGACTGAAGGACGAACACCGTCCTATAGGATCATTCATCTTCCTGGGACCTACAGGGGTAGGTAAGACTGAACTGGCAAAGGCTCTGTCGGAAGCTCTGTTCGATTCCGAAAGAAACATGATAAGAATCGACATGTCCGAGTACATGGAGAAACACTCTGTATCAAGGCTGGTTGGAGCGCCTCCGGGATATGTGGGATACGATGAGGGCGGTCAGCTTACAGAAGCCGTAAGGCGCAAACCGTACAGCGTAATACTCTTCGACGAAATCGAAAAGGCTCACCCGGATGTGTTCAACATTCTGCTGCAGCTGCTTGACGACGGCAGACTCACGGATAATCAGGGACGTACTGTAGACTTCAAGAACACTATTGTCATCATGACATCCAACATAGGAAGCAGCTACCTTATTGACGGGATCCGTGAAGACGGCACCGTTGATGCAGAGGTAAAGGAACGTGTAGAAGCTGAAATGAAGCAGCACTTCCGTCCTGAATTTCTGAACAGAATTGACGACGTAGTTGTATTCTCGCCACTGACATTTGATCAGATTGTTAAGATTATTGATCTGGGACTGGCGGATATTCAGGCTCGTCTGGTAGAGAGGGAAATCACTCTGAAGCTTACAGATGCTGCGAAAAAGTTCATTGCAGATGAGGCATATGAACCGGCATACGGTGCAAGACCTGTTAAGAGATTTCTCCAGAAGAACATTGAAACCGAACTGGCAGCTCTGCTGATCAGGGGAGATGTTAAAGACGGCGACAGCGTAACAATAGATTCTGACGGTGAAAAACTGAAATTTGAAGTATAATAACCTATAGCAAATATAGGAGGACATTATGATTAACAAAGTTACAGATTCTATTTATTATATTGGTGTGAACGATCATGATATTGATCTGTTTGAGGGACAGTATATTGTGCCTAACGGCATTGCCTACAATTCATATGTAATTAAAGATAAGAAAATTGCTGTATTTGATACAACAGGAAAAAGCAAGACTGATGAATGGCTTGCAAATCTGGCAGAGGCCCTTGATGGAGCTCAGCCAGACTATCTGATTGTGCATCATATGGAACCTGACCACTCTTCAGCAATCACTGCATTTCTGGATAAGTATCCCTATACAACAGTAGTTTCAAGTGTTAAGGCTTTTAAGATAATGAAGCAATTTTTCCCTGAATTCCAGTTCAGAAAAACGCTGGAGGTTGCAGAGGGAGATACTTTAGATCTGGGAGAACACAAGCTGAATTTTGTGGCTGCACCTATGGTTCACTGGCCGGAAGTTATTATGACATATGAATCCAGTGAAAAGATTCTGTTCTCCGCAGACGGTTTCGGTAAGTTTGGAGCACTGGATGTGGAAGAAGATTGGGCATGTGAGGCTCGCCGCTATTATTTCGGTATAGTAGGAAAGTACGGCAAACAGGTGCAGGATGTTCTGGCAAAGGCATCACAGCTGGACATTTCAAAAATCTGTCCTCTCCATGGACCGGTTCTTTCAGAAAATCTGGGATACTATATTGACCTGTATAATACATGGTCATCATATGGGGTTGAAGCATCAGGAGTATGTATCTTCTACACTTCTGTTTACGGAAACACTAAGGAAGCAGCATTGCTTCTGGCGAAGCTTCTTGAGAAGAAGGGCGTTGAAACAGTGGAAGTTTCTGACCTGGCAAGATGCGATTGGGCAGAGGCTGTTGAGGACGCTTTCAGATATGACAGGGCTGTTTTCGCAACAACTACTTACTGTGGAGGAATCTTCCCGTTCATGAGACAGTTCATTGACCATCTGACTGAACGTGGATATAAGAATAAGAAAGTGGCTTTCATTCAGAACGGATCCTGGGCACCTGTGGCAACTAAGGTTATGAAGGGAATGTTCGAGAAATCCGTAGGTCTTGATTTTGCAGAAAATGAAGTTACAATTCATTCTGCACTTAATGACGAAAATCGCAGACATATTGAAGCCTTGGCCGGAGAACTGGCCGGCAGCGGTGCAGGTGAGGAAACTGTAGGGGCTGCTGCGAAGGCAAAAAAGACTGATGCAGATCAGTACGTTTGTGCAATGTGTGGATACCCTTATGACGAAGCTGAAGAGGGTAAGGCTTTTGATGAACAGCCTGATAGCTACAAATGTCCTCTCTGTGGAATGGCGAAGTCTGTATTTAAGAAAGGCTGATAATTTTAACTGAGTTTATAACTGGATGAATCGCCTGTTTTGAAGCGGCGAATGTACCAGTTGATGAGAAAGGTCATTACGAAGTCATAGAGAAGCAGCAGAATGATGCCGCCTACTATGAGTATGGCCATTGGATAGTCCGGCATGTGAATGCTCTGGGCAATAACCGTCTTAAAACATAATAGTGCGAGACAAATTGCAGCGGCGAAGTAGATTGCCTTAAAAGCGATCTGCAGGATGCCGCTGTTTATTTTTTCTATGTAGTATTTCAGGATAGGGTAGTATCCGAACATGGCCACATATGGAATCAGGGCCAGTTTGTTTGGAATCAGAATAAAACCAAGTAAAGACGCCCCTGCGAAAACCAGAGCGCTGCCGCCTACGCTTGTTTCCAGAATCATAATGGCGGTAAACAGTGAACTTATTGCAAACAGGGTAAGTTCTACTCCCGGAACAATGGTGGCTCCAAATATGAAGATAACAGCAAGGGCGAGACAAATCCCGCCCATTGCAATTTTAAATGTTTTCGAGTTTCTGTTCATAAGTTTAATGTGGGGCGTCCAGCCTGTAATCAAATACAGTCGCAGCAGCAGTCAGCGCAGATGTAGCACTGAAGTGCCTGACAGCAGAGGTCATCGTTGCCGCCCTGCTGGTAGCCACGACCCTGAGCCTGATTTCTGAATGTATTTCCGCGACCTGCAATTGCTGCATAGTGACGCTGGTATTCCGTATTGTTCGGATCCATGTTAACTGCAGTTTCCAGATTGTTTCTGGCATCATCGTACCAGCCCTTTCTGGAAGCAACCACACCGCGAAGGAAGAACCATTCCGCGTTACGGTTTGCTGAATTGTTCAGTGCAGTAAGTGCTGCATCCAGGTTGCCCTGGTCTATGTCGCGACGCACCTGCATGAAGTCTGTACGAGTGCTTCCGCCGCCGTAATTGGCGCCGGCAAAACCGGCACCTGCGCCATTCTTCATGAGCATATCGTAAGCCTCGTTAATCTCCTGCATCTTCTGCTCCGCCAGATCAGCCAGCGGATTGTCGACATACTTGTCGGGGTGATACTTCTTGGCAAGTTCCTTGTAAGCCGCCTTGATTTCGGCTTCAGATGCGCCTTCTCTAACTCCTAATACTTCATATGGATTCATTGTCGTCTTTCCTCTCCAGAACCGTCTCTGTCTTGTGGTTCATTCCAAAGTAAATTATGTTATCTATTATACCTTTATTCTTCTTAATATCAAGTTCCGCTGTCTGATCGGAAATCACCGCCAGATAGTGGTACAGGTTGAATTCCAGATTTTCCTTGATACGAGCTCTGAACTCATCGGTGGTTTCTGATGCAAAATCAGACTGGCGCCAGTTGAACCTGAACAACAGAGGATTATATGCACCGTTCTTCACATTTTCTTCAATGTCATCTACCGCATCCATCAGGTATATCCATTTACCCATATGATAGCCTGTCTTTGCGAAGATTTCGTGAAGATTCAAATCTTCTTCATACAGCAGTCTTGCCCCTTCCAGGAAGATGGCTTCCATGATTTTGGCGAAGGGTTCTTCCACCTGGTCGATGCTTGCACATTTATCTTTTTCCAGGCCGCCCAGAACTGCCAGATTCCACTCGATGACTTCGCACAGATCCGGATGCTTTTTTACCAGCTTTTTATGGATTCCCTTGTAAAGCTTCAGGGTTGCTTTTGCGATAATTTTACCCTCATCATGGATATCATCAAGAAGCTTGTACCAGGCCAGAATCAGCATTACGTCACCGGCATATTCAATGGCCCTGTTGCTGATGATGGTCTTCTTCCTGATGTGGTGAACCGCACAGTGCTCCTGAGATGGAGCGTCCGGAATATCCTCCACTGAAGCCAGAAGGCAGGCCAGAAAAGCTGCATCATAACTCAGAGTCATTCTCGGAAGCTGTCCGTACTCCCTGCCGATGTATTTGCAGACGCCGCAGTAATAGCCCTGATAGATTTCATATTCACGGACCTTCAGGTCCGGTTTGTAGACTTGTACGTAACCTAACATACGGTTATTTTAACATAAAATATTGGTCACGCACAGTGTTGACATATTGATATTGTGAGCCTAAAATTGTAAATGGAGAAAGATGATTTTTGCGTTTATCGGAGGAATATATACTGATGAGCATAACCAATATATTTACACTTCTGACCGGAATAGCATTGTTTCTTTTCGGAATGTCCCTAATGGGAGATGGGCTGAAAAAGGTTGCAGGAAACAGCCTGGAGCTGGTACTTTATCGTTTGTCCAGTACGCCGCTTAAGGGCATTATATTAGGAACAGGAGTAACTGCTGTTATTCAGAGTTCATCAGCAACATCCATTATGGTTGTAGGCTTCGTAAACTCAGGCATGATGAAGGTTAAACAGGCCATTGGTATAGTAATGGGTGCGATTATAGGCACAAGTATTACCGGCTGGATCATCTGCCTTTCATCTGTTGGGGGCGAGGGAATATTCGAGATTATTTCTACTGACACACTGGTTGCAATCATCGCGGTGGTTGGTGTTATTCTAAAAATGTTTACAAAGTCTCAGACCAATCACAATCTTGGAGATATTCTTCTGGGGTTCGCGGTACTGATGTTCGGCATCAGCACAATGAGCGGATCCGTTGAACCTCTCAGAGAAAGTCCTCAGTTCATCGACATGATGACTTCATGTACCAATCCGATTCTGGGAATTCTCATCGGCCTTGTTTTCACAAGCATCATTCAGAGTGCATCAGCAACAGTTGGTATCCTGCAGGCATTGGCTGTAACTGGAGCTATAAACTTCCAGCTGGCGCTGCCTATTATCATGGGTATCGCAATTGGTGCTGCCGTACCGGTTCTGCTTTCAGCACTGGGTGCTACAGTAAGCGGCAAAAGAACAGCCTTTATCTATCTCATGGTAGATACCCTGGGAGTAATAATCTTCAGCATTCTGTTCTATACTGCAAATGCAATCTTTGATTTTTCATTCATGACAATTACCATGAACATGGTTTCAATTGCATTTCTGAATACTGTTTTCCGTGCAGTAATCGTTGCCATACAGGCACCGTTCATTGGAGTTCTGGAGAAGATTGTAAAGCATGTTATCAAGGACAATACAGAGGTTAAGGAAGAACTGAGAGATGTAGACAGGCTGGAGGAAAGATTTCTGGATCACCCTGCACTGTCACTTGAGCAGACAAGAATTACAATGAATACAATGGCATCTCTCACAGAGACAAATGCTCTTGTTGCAATGAAGCTTTTGAGCGGTTTCTCTGAAGGCGGAATGAACAGGGTTCAAGAACTTGAGGGAATAATAGATACTTATGAAGATAAGCTGGGTGCGTATTTGAACAAGATTATGAAGAAGGAACTCAGCGAGGAACAGAACAAGAGAGCAAATGAATTCTTCCATGCAATTACAGACTTCGAACGTATAAGTGACCACGCGCTGAATCTTGGCGAATGTGCGGAAGAAATTTCACAGAAGAAAATCAGGTTTACACAAAAGGCCACAAATGAACTTCATGTTCTGGAAGCTGCTGTTGAGGAAGTGCTGGGACTGGCAGTGAAGGCATTTATTGAAGATGATATGGATGCGGCTTACAAGATAGAACCCCTTGAGGAAACTATAGATAATCTGTGCGACGAGATGAAAATCAGACACGTTGACAGAATAGCTTCAGGAGAATGCGAGTATGCAAACGGGTTCGTATTCAATGACATTCTCAACAACTGTGAACGTATCGGTGACCACTGCTCCAACATAGGAATCGCAGTAAAGGTAGACCTTGAAGATGTTGATTCACATGATGCGGCCAACAGAATGGAAATCGAGAGACAGCACGGCTTCGATGAAATGTTTGAAGAATATTCTGCCAAGTACAGAATATAGAGACGGTTCAAGAAAATGGGATCAGCATCATCTATGAAATATGTCTGCGAATAAGAGCCAGGGCATCCTCAAGACCGCCGGCATCCTCCCAGTCTCCGGAGATGTAGTGCTTCACCAGATCATATATGCGGGTTCGATAGTAGTCCATCATACCGTCAATGTTCAGGCCGCGTTCCTTTAATTCGTTTATATCTGCAGGGGCATAATCGATTGTGATTGTGCCTCGCTTTTTATTTGGTTTATCCGTCACGTCTATGATGGCGAAGTCCGCACGGCTTCCAAACTCCAGTGCGGTTTCAAGTTTAATCTTTCTCATGCTGCTGCCGTTACTTTCTGTGGATCACCACTTGTTGAATACTTTTTCTGCAAAACCAAAGAAATCCCTGATTTCAATTTCTGTTCCGTCGTCAAGGATTGCCTTGCCGGTGAAGCGGCCGAATACCTGATGCTGATCCGAGCAGAGAATTTTGAAATCAGTTTTTGAGGCACGGTCCATTACAGGAACGAAATCCATTTCGAATCTGCCATCGTCACTGGTGAAAGTCCATGGCTCTTCAAAAAGCTCATTGCCGTTATCGTCCTTCGGAATGTTGAAGGTTACCTGTGAGAGCTTGTGAGCTACGCCGTCATAGAACAGCATATTCTCGCTGGCGGAGGAAGTATCTCCGAAACCATATCCCAGATTAAATCCAAAGGGCCTGCCATCATGCGTTCCCGAAGCGCTGCCCCAGTACCAGGTGTTCTTATAGGTCCATACGCCACGGCCCCAGTCCAGAAGACCGAAAAAGTCTGCTTTTGCATCATCCAGGTCAATGCGGCGATTTCCAAGTTCCACGAAACCGGATGCCGGCATACAGTTGATTTTCTGGTTATAGTAAAAGGCTGTCTTTTTTTCAGGGAAAGGGGTGGAGATGACCATGGTGTCGGTTTCAGGGCTCGCAAGCCTGATTTCGCCTCTGATAGCGTCGCCATCCTTGAAATTGTCCATCTTGAAGGACAATGTGCGGCCCTTGCCGTCGTTCTTGAATGAAAGGAAGTAATTCCTGCCAAATATTTCTACGTCGCCTTTTACCGATGTGCTTGGGAATCCGGTTTTGCCCATGGTCATGACACGCATTGGGCTCCTGGTGATTTCCCATCCTTCATCGAAGTCCAGAAATGAAATGCTGTCCAGACCCATGTATGAATTGTCGGCAATGGTGAGAGCCACGCCGATGTGTCCGTCGGTAATCAGGTAATAGTCCCACTCCTTGATACGAAGCTTACCGCCCTTTATGGCTTTTCGGTCGTACTGCAAAACCAGGCTGGTTGAGTAGCCTGCCTCATTCAGATGACCGTTCTGATCAAGGAGAGGTCCCGGATTTGTAATTTTGTGCTGCATTATGCTAGCCTCCTGTTATTAATAGTTCATATAAGATTATACTCCTTTTTTGTAAAAAGAACTAAATTTTTATTGGGAAGGGGTTGACAGATTATTGTGCAGGGAGTATTATTATATCGCGATAACAGTTTAATGTACTAAAGCAACCTGGTTACCGCATAGGAAATCTAATAGCATTACATCTATCTTCTTGAATCGAGGCCTTCGGGCCTCTTTTCTATTTTCTTTTGTGTTACCAGGGAAGCGACCGTTTTTTTCGAAATCATCGACAAAATCTTTCGATGCATTGATATCAGGCAATTGATGGTTGACATTTTTCAAAAAAGCGGTTTTTTGCCGGGATGAATGTGTTACAATGTGAGATAATCTTGAATAACATTGAGTTATACAAAAGGAAGAAATAATGAGACTGAACAAATACATTGCACAGGCCGGCATCTGCTCCAGAAGGAAGGCGGACGAGCTGATAGCAAACGGAAATGTGAAAATAAACGGAGCTGTGATTACCGAGATGGGAGCTCAGGTTGAAAATGGGGACAAGGTGATCGTGAACGGAAAGCCTATTGAAGCCGAAACGGCAAAGAAGGTTTACGTGGCGTTGAACAAGCCGCTGGGTTATGTGACAACCATGAGTGATGATAAAGATCGCCTGACGGTGGCAGATCTGGTTACGGATATTCCTGAGAGGCTGTTTCCTGTAGGACGTCTGGACTACAACACAACGGGGCTTATTATAATGACCAACGACGGAGACCTGACATATTCCCTGACACATCCTAAACACGAAGTGTACAAGACATACGTCGCCACGGTGGCAGGTGTAGTTTCCGACAAGCGTGTGGCAGCTCTTCGCAAGGGCGTGGATATCGGCGGATTCGTAACATCACCGGCAAAGGTGAAGGTGCTTAAGCAAAATCCAAGATCAGCAGTAGTTGAGATTCAGATCAGAGAGGGCAAGAACAGACAGGTAAGAAAGATGTTTGCCGCAGTGGGCAACAAGGTTCAGACTCTGGAGAGAGTTGCTATCGGAGATCTGAAACTTGGAAGGCTCATGACAGGCCACTACAGGAAATTAACCAGGCAGGAAATTGAATATCTGAAAAGTCTATAAAAAAACGGCGCCTTCAGGCGCCGTTTTCAGTTTGCTTTTTGCACGATTATTTTCTCTTCATTTCCTTTGGAGTTACGCAAGTTCCGGAAGCTCTTGCTACTACGATTGGTTCTTCCAGGAAATCAGCAGCTGAATCGTTGATGTCCTTTCTTGATACGATAACCTTTCTTGCTTCGAAAGTCATGTGTCTTGAAGTGTTGCCGATCTTGTCGATTTCGCCGTAAGCTTCGATATAGTCACCAGCATAAGTTGGAGCCAGGAATTCTACGTTGTCATATGCGCAGAACAGACCTTCGTCTCCGTCCAGCTTGATAAGCAGTTCTGTAGCAACGTCACCAAACAGGTGTACCATGTGTGCTCCGTCTACCAGTTCTCCGCCGTAATGAGCGTCTTTTGCTGACATTCTAAGTCTCAGTGTTGAAGTTACTTTTTCCATTGTGAATCTCCTTTTCATTTTTATTTTATAAAATTGATAACTTGGTCAGTGCCTATATAATAGCACATAATTAATATATTGCAAAACCAATGCCAATAGTTTATCATATGAAATGACTGATTCTGAACCGATTTCGGTTCAGAGTAAAAATGCGAGAATACATTTTCGGTTCAGAAAGGAAACCACATGAACACATACGGACTTGACAGAGTTGTAACTCCTCAGCAGGTGTTTCCTGCGTCCGCCTGGGAACTGGATAACAGCCGAAAGCTGAAGAGCGGAGAAATGAGGGTTAATCTCAGAAGAATCCACGTTGAAGGAACAAGCTTCAAGCAGATATGCCAGGAGGCGGCCAACGACGATGAAGCCATCAAGGAAAAGATCAAGGACATAGTTATCAAGCGGGGAAAGCTGCACAATCCTGTAACGGATACAGGCGGACTTTTCTATGGCGTCATTGATGAAATTGACAGGGATTTTGATAATGCCAAAGGTCTGAAGGTTGGAGACGAAGTTATATGTAACACTTCCACATCAGGAATTCCCATGTACATTGATAGTATCACGGAGATAGACCCTCACTATTCACAGCTTGAGGCGGAGGGCTACGCGATCTCCCTTCCGGGAGGGCCTGTAATCAAGAAGCCTGACGACATTCCGATTGACCTGCTGCTGTTTACATTTAACGAGTCCGGAACGATATATACTGTAAGTAAGAATGCTGAAGGCAAGAAACGTTTCGCCGTTGTGGGAAACAACATGCTCATGAACCTGCTCTACGGATATACAATTAGAAAGGCGGCAGGTCCTGATGCGGAAATATACTGCATATTTGACAGAAACACTGAAATCACAATGCAGGGCGAAGGCGTTGACGAACTGATGGGAATGGTTTTCACCCAGGTTTCATACCATAATCTCATGAGACCGGTAGGCTGTCTGAAAGCTTTCGAAAGCTATCCTCAAATGGACATGGTTGTAAACTGCGCAGACATTCCGGGAGCGGAAACCGTCAGCGTAATGGCTACGAAAACCGGAGGAACAGTTATATTCGCAAACTTCATAAGCAACTACAACATGGCCCTGTACATAACGGAAGCCACATCCCGTGATCTTCATATTAAGTGTGCGGAAGGCTATATGGAAAAGTACGATGAATTCGACTTTCAGCTGGTCCGTGAACTTTCACCGTATCTTGAAGGCAATCTGGTTCCCAGAAGCAAAACCAGACGAAAGGGTCAGAAATCCGAAACCCAGAAATCCATCTTTGACCAGCACAATCACTACGATCTGACAATTGCCGAAGACCTTGTGGTGGCAAGCTCCAGAATGCATTCGGTGCTGGATGAAATAATGAGTGTTTCCAAGTATGACTGCAATGTTCTCATTACAGGAGCAACCGGTGTTGGTAAGGAAAAGGTGGCCAATATCATACAGAAGAACAGCTCCAGAAAACTTCAGCCATTCATTAAAATTAACTGTGCCTCGATCTCTCCGAACCTTATGGAATCCGAGTTCTTCGGGTATGAGAGAGGAGCCTTCACAGGTGCTGACTCCAAGGGCAAGAGAGGATACTTTGAAGCGGCTGATAACGGCATTATATTTCTGGACGAAGTAGGGGAACTGCCGCTGGACATTCAGGCCAAGCTGCTCCGTGTAATACAGGACGGAGAGTTCCTGAAGGTAGGCGGAACCAAACCTGTTAAAACCAATGTGCGTATCATTTCGGCCACAAACAGAAACCTGGAGGAACAGGTAGAAAAGAAGACCTTCAGAAGGGATCTTTATTACAGACTTAATGTGTTCCCGATTGTTGTTCCTTCTCTGAACGAAAGGCCTGAAGATGTTCCTGCCCTGGTGGACAATTTCATCAGAAAGTATAACGAGAAGTTCGGTGTGAGAAAGGATATGGACGAGGAAGCCAAGGAGAACCTGGCATCCAGAAACTGGCCGGGCAACATTCGAGAACTTGAGAATGTGGTACAGCGTCTCATGATATCCGCAGCAGGTGACATCATCACGGTGGTGGATGTTATCAAGGAACTGGACGGAGATGTTATAGGAATGCCGGATCCGGCCAAAACAAGGGAGGCCATGGATGAAGGAGACTTCGACCTGACTCAGATGGTTGAAACCTTCGAGAAGAATATTATCCAGTATGCCTGCGAGAAGCACGGCTCAACCCGCAGAGCCGCCAGGGCAATAGGCATTTCTCAGACACAGCTGGTGAGAAAAAAGAATAAATACGGACTGTAGACGGATGAATAACCGGTAATCAATAACAGAGTGCGAACCAATGACGGTTCGCACTTTTTACATATGCGAACCGAAAGCGGTTCACATATGTAAAATACTGTTAAAAATTTAGCAGGTCTGCTTTTGCATCGCAGACAATCTGGTAAAGAAGCCGCTGTAAGGTCATAGAAAAATAAGAGCTTGAAAACCGCTCCGGCCTGCTATATACGGGGCCGGGAAGATATCTGATATTTATTTAACAACATAGCGGAATTGTTGGCACGCATATTGCTATAAGTAATATCGAAGTTAAAGTTGCCTTTGTTATGAAGGCATGGCCTTAAAACAGAGGCTAAAGATAAAATTATTTTTTAGGAGGATAAGTTATTATGAAAAAAGGAAATCCATACGGAACACACAGAGTCATTTCACCTAAGGGCGTACTGCCACAGCCAGCAGACGTTATTGACAACACTATGGAAATCTATGACAACGAAATTCTGATCGACGTTAAGACACTGAACATCGACTCAGCTTCATTCACAGAAATCTGCAAGCAGGTTCTGGGCAAGAAGCCAGCTGAAATCGAAACTCAGGAAGAAAAGGATAAGATTGCAGAATGCATGAAGGGCATCGTAGCTAAGGCTGGAAAGCACAAGAATCCTTGGACTGGTTCAGGCGGAATGCTGATCGGTACAGTTAAGGAAATCGGACCTGAATGGAAGGGCGACCTGAAGGTTGGCGATAAGATCGCTACACTGGTATCACTGTCACTGACTCCACTGGTAATCGAAGAGATCCACGAAATGAGACCTGCAATCGACCAGGTTGACATTACAGGTCAGGCTATCCTGTTCCAGAGCGGTATCTACGCTAAGCTGCCTGAAGACATGCCAGAAGGTCTCGCACTTTCAGCACTGGACGTAGCAGGCGCTCCTGCTCAGACTGGCAAGCTGGTACAGCAGGGCCAGAAGGTTCTCGTAATCGGCGGCGGCGGAAAGTCAGGACTCCTTTGCCTGTACGAAGCAAAGAAGAGAGCTGGCGTAACCGGTCTGGTTGTTTGCGCAGCAGGATCACAGAAGTCAGAAGACAGAGCTAGAGCTCTTGACCTGGCAGACGAATACTTCCACATGGATGCAGCTGATGCAGTTGGAATGTATGAAAAGGCTATGGAACTGACAAACGGAGAACTGTATGACGTAGTAATCAACTGCGTATCAATTGAAAACACTGAAATGGGTTCAATCCTTTCATGTAAGGACGATGGTACAGTATACTTCTTCTCAATGGCAACAAGCTTCACTAAGGCAGCTCTGGGCGCTGAAGGCGTTGGCAAGGACGTAAACATGATCGTTGGTAACGGCTACACTAAGGGCCACGCAGAAGTTACTCTTCAGGAACTGAGAGAACATGAAGGACTGAGAAAGTTATTCGAAGAAATGTATGCATAATTAACGTAAATAATCAGGTTAATTCAAAAGCAGTAAGACATTTTTAGAGTAAAGGAGAAATAAAAATGGCTATTAGAAATTGGAAAGACATCCCTCTTTTTAAGGATGTTACAGAAGAACAGTGGAACGACTGGCATTGGCAGGTTGCTAACAGACTGGACAGCGTTGAAGCAATCAAGCAGGTTGTAAATCTTACAGCTGAAGAAGAAGCAGACATTGCTAAGGTAATGGATGGCTTCAGAGTTGGAATCACTCCTTACTATGCATCACTGATGGATCCGGATGATCCTCATTGCCCGGTAAGAATGCAGGCAGTTCCTACACTGGCTGAAACTCACAGAGGCGAAGCAGACATGCTGGACCCACTTCACGAAGATGAAGACTCACCGGCTCCTGGTCTGACTCACAGATATCCGGACAGAGTTCTGTTCCTGATCACTGACCAGTGCTCAATGTACTGCAGACACTGCACAAGAAGAAGACTGGCTGGTGAAACTGATGGCGCTAGAAGCATAGATGACATCAATGCTTGTCTGGACTACATCAGAAAGACTCCAGTTGTAAGAGACGTACTGCTTTCAGGCGGAGACGCTCTCTGCGTAGAAACTGACGTACTGGAATACATCATCTCAGAACTGAGAAAGATTGACCACGTTGAAATCGTAAGAATCGGATCAAGAGTTCCTGTAGTAATGCCACAGAGAATCACTGACGAACTGGTTGACATGCTGAAGAAGTATCACCCAATCTGGCTGAACACTCACTTCAACCATCCAAAGGAAATGACTCCGGAAGCAGCTGCAGCTTGTCAGAAGCTGGCTGACGCTGGTATCCCTCTCGGAAACCAGTCAGTACTGTGCAGAGGAATCAACGATGACGTTCACGTAATGAGAAACCTGATGCACCTGCTGTGCAAGAACAGAGTTCGTCCTTACTACATTTATCAGTGCGACCTGTCACTGGGTATCGAACACTTCAGAACTCCTGTATCAAAGGGTATTGAAATCATCGAAGGACTCAGAGGACACACTTCAGGATATGCAGTTCCTACATTCGTAGTTGACGCTCCTGGTGGCGGCGGAAAGACTCCTGTAATGCCACAGTACGTAATTTCACAGACTCCTGAAAAGGTTATCCTGAGAAACTACGAAGGCGTTATCACTACTTACACAGAACCACCTGCTCTTCCTAAGCTTCAGTGCAGCTATGAAAACTGCAAGGTTGTTGATGGATATCACTATGAAGGTGTTGCAGGACTGGCTCAGGGCGAAAGAATGTCAATGGAACCAGCTCACCTGCTGAGACATGAAAGAAACAAGAAATAATTAAACTGGAATTATCGAGGCAGCATGTATTTATTAGAAGAGTTATCACAAAAGTATAAGCGTATTTCAATTGTTGGAATGGCCAAGAACGCAGGAAAAACCACCGCTCTCAATTATCTTATTGAGGAGGCAATGGATGAAGGCCTTACACTTGGCATAACTTCAACAGGCAGAGATGGCGAAGGAACAGATGTGGTAACAGGTACAGACAAGCCTCGTGTGTTTCTGGATACAGACACTATCGTATCGGTGCCTACACAGCTCTATGACATGGCTGACGCCGGCCTGGAAATACTGAGAATGACCGAGTACGGTTCATCTCTGGGACAGATAATGATCTGCCGCGTTGCAGATGCAGGATATGTTCAGGTGGCAGGACCGGTTATCAATGCCAACCAGATGGAGATGTGTGAAGAGATGCTTGCTCTTGGAGCGGACCTGGTGCTTATTGACGGAGCGATTGATCGAAAATCCATCGCAGCACCGGAAAGCTCAGATGCGATAATCCTTTCCACAGGCGCGGTTTTATCGAGAAAGATGAATAAGGTTGTAGAGGAGACGGTTCATACCGTCAACCTCTACCGCCTGCCGATTCTCGATGATGGAGAGGCGAGAAAAGAAATAGAAGGGCTTGCAGAAAACGATCAGATTATTGTCATCAGAGACGGCAAGGCCGTACTGCTGGACATAACCACAGGACTTGGCGCAGGGAAGCTTCTTGATAACGAGATTGATGACAAAACCACCCACGTATTCGTTCCCGGTGCATTCACCCAGAGCGTTGTGGCGGACATCAACCCTAAGAAGCTAAAGAATGTAACCTTCGTTCTGAAGGACCCGACAAAGATCTTCATCGGAGCAACCCAGTGGGGTAAGCTCTGCAAGAGAGGCCTTTGCATAAAGGTTCTGGAGAACATTCAGGTTGCGGCAATTACCGTCAACCCTACGGCTCCTGCCGGTTATAAATTTGATCACGAAGAACTCGTGAACGCAATGCAGGAAGCAATTCCTGACGTACCCGTTATTGACGTAATGTTAGCATAGTAATGGTAGTAGTAAAGAGATTAGCAAATCAGAAGACAAGACGCGAAACAGGACTGGACTATGTGGTTGGTGCAATGAACCTGCAGACACCATTCGGACAGAAACTGATAAAAGAGCAGAAGCCGTTCCTTCCGGGACAGGAGGAAGAGCTTAGGCTGGAGCTTTCACATATTCAGAAAATGATGGATATCGAGAAGGCACATGAGAAGGAAACAGGCGTCCTTCTGGAAGCGTTCATGATGATGAAGGACAACAGCTTCACTATCGAAAGAAGTGAAAATGCTGCATTGTCCGTAGTGGAAATCTTTGAACTGAAGAGTCTGCTTTTGCTTATGGACAAGGTAAGGAAACTGACCACCGAAATGGCTGTTCCTGAAATGTTCATTCCCGATGACATAAATGAACTCCTTGATATTCTGGATCCTGGCGGAGACAGATTAAACACATTTTATATTTACGACTCTTTCTCCGAAAAGCTTGCAAAGCTTAGAGCTGAGAAGAAAGAGCTAGAACGGGACATTAGAAAAGAGCAAAAGAAAAAGAAGAACGAAATCAGGGAAAAGCACGGCATATCCCTTACACCGAAATTCGACATTACGGTGGCCAAGAGTGATAGCCGGAGTATAGAAATGATTAATGAGATCTCCGACCTTGCAAAGTTGGAGGAAGACTATATGTCAGTAACCTACGCTCTGGTTCCTGATGAGGCGGTGGGCGCGATTCACAAGAGGATGGATGATATAACCGCAGACATCGAGGAAGAGGAGCTGGAGGTTAGAGAAAAGCTGTCAAAGGATATCTGGAAATTCAAGGACGTGCTTCTGGAGAACTGTCAGCGTATCGGCAATCTTGACATCACGCTGGCAAAGGCAATCTATGCAGACAAACATGACTGTGTAATGCCGGAGATAGTTACTGAACACGTGCTGGAATATACAGAAGGAAGACATCTGCAGGTAGAAGACATCATCAAAAAGAAGGGCGGGCAGTACTGCCCGGTTAGCATCGCCCTGAAGGATGGCGTGACCTGCATCACCGGAGCAAACATGGGAGGCAAGACCGTTTCTCTGAAGCTTACAGGAATGATTGCCATTCTGGCCCAGTATGGATATTTCGTTCCTGCAAAGTCAGCCCGAGTGGGTTTGTCCAACTTCATGCAGATTCTTATTGGGGACAGCCAGTCGATTGAAAGAGGTCTTTCAAGTTTCGGCAGTGAAATGGAAGAGCTCAAGGAAATCATGGACAACAGCAAGGAAAGGTCACTGCTTCTTATCGACGAGATAGCAAGCGGCACCAATCCGGTTGAAGGTCTGGCTCTTACAAAGAGCATTGTGGATTACCTGAAGACACAGCAGTTCATCTCCCTTATAACCACTCACTTCGAGACGGTTACTGAGGATGAGGACATTGTGAACATGCAGGTAACGGGACTGGCAAATGCGGACTTTGACAAGCTTAACAGGGAAATCAGATATGCTAACAGACGTGAGAGAATAGAGATAATCCAGAAGTACATGGATTACAGACTCTCCCGTGTGGACAGCAGCAAACAGATTCCTAAGGATGCCCTGAACATCGCGAAAATGCTGGGCATCGATAAAGACATAATAGATAGGGCAAAACAATATATAAAGTAAAAGGAGAAACAAGATGGCAAGCAAATTAAACCTGGACCCTAAAAAGGTTGATCATGCCAGATCCAGCGCTCGCAAGATTGCTGAAAGCATGCAGGAATTCATCGACAGACACACAACAGTTTCAACAGAAAGAACTATTCTGAGACTGCTGGGCGTTGACGGTGTTGATGAAGTTGACACTCCACTGCCTAACGTGGTTATCGACCAGATTCTGGACGCAGGCGGACTGCCAAGAGGAGTTGCTTACTGGATGGGTAATGCAATGATTCAGACAGGCAAGGAGCCACAGGAAATAGCAGAAGCTATGGCACGCGGCGAACTGAACATTACTGAGCTGCCACTGGCACCTGCTAAGGAAGCAGAAGAAAAAATCATGCCTAAGGTAATGGACGCACTGAAGGTTATCAGAGCTCAGACTGAAAAGAGAAACAATTACCTGGCTACAATCGGAGAAGGCAAGAGACCTTATCTGTATGTAATCGTAGCAACAGGCAACATCTATGAAGACGTTGTACAGGCACAGGCTGCTGCAAGACAGGGTGCTGATATCATCG
>JAKSSH010000120.1 GCA_024403155.1 Clostridia bacterium
CAACATCATCAGCATCATTTAGGTGAAGATATAGGTTGCGGGTGCGGACACGGCCACGCCCATAATCATGAACATGAACATCATCACGAACATGAACATGGCGAAGCAGACAGAAAGAACATTATCTGCCTGATTATTGGAGCATCCTTGTTTTTACTGGCACTGATACTTGAGTATCTTGTGAAGGCGGATACAATGCTTATTCTTATTGTCTGCATTGTGGCTTATCTGATTCTTGGCAGAGAGGTGCTGATTACCTCCGCAAGGAACATTGTGAAGGGACAGATATTTGATGAGAATTTTCTCATGTCAGTTGCAACTCTGGCAGCTTTCGGAATAGGAGATTTTCCTGAGGCGGTTGGTGTAATGCTTTTCTTCAATATAGGGGAACTGTTTGAACATATTTCCGTGGACAAGAGCAGAGAGCGAATTGCAGAGGCAGTGGATATGAGGCCGGAAACAGTGAATGTGATTCATGGAGACCATGTTCATGAAACGCCTGCAGAAGACGTAAAAGTTGGAGATCTGGTAAGAATAAATCCGGGAGAAAGAATTCCCCTGGACGGTGAAGTAATAAGTGGTGAAGGCATTCTGGATACGGCACCAATCACGGGAGAACCAGCGCCGGTTCACGTAAGGGCAGGGGACAGTATCATGTCCGGCTGTATCAATCAGCGTGGTCAGTTCACTCTTAAGGTGATGGCACCATTGGAAGAGTCAATGGTTTCGAGAATACTTGAATCTGTTGAGAATGCAGCTGCGAACAAGCCGGAAATTGAAAAGTTCATAACGAAATTTGCCCGGGTATATACACCAATAGTTGTGGGACTGGCAGTTCTGGTTGCAGTGGTTCCGCCGCTTCTTCTGGGAGGCCTGTGGAAGCACTGGATTCTTACGGCAGTTACATTCCTTGTTATCAGCTGCCCTTGTGCAATGGTAATCAGTGTGCCTCTGGCATTCTTCCTGGGTGTGGGAGCCGCATCCAAAGCGGGAATTCTGGTTAAAAGCGGACAGGCTCTGGAGGCCTTGAGAAAGATAAAGATAGTGGCGCTGGACAAGACGGGAACTCTCACAAAGGGCGTTGTTGAGGATGCGGGACTTCTTGACATTGAGGCTGGTGAAGAAAAGTTTGAGGCTGCCTTTGGGAAAAAGACAGTATCCGGTGACTGTCTTAAGGATGATGCAAAAGCAGGCGTGGCTGAACTGAAAAAGCTTGGCATTGATGCCGCGATGCTTACAGGAGACAGACAGGAAAGGGCACTTGAAATTGCGGAAGAAGCAGGAATAGATAGTAGAAACATAAGAGCCCAGCTTCTGCCCGATGAAAAACTCACAGCCCTGCAGAGCCTGAGAGAAGAACATGGGGAAATCATGTTTGTGGGCGACGGTGTAAATGATGCGCCTGTACTGGCAGGAGCCGATGTGGGAGCTGCAATGGGTAGCGGAGCAGATGCGGCCATTGAGTCTGCGGACATTGTGTTTATGAACTCAACAGTATGTGCAATCCCGCAGGCTATAAAAATTGCCTGCAGAACGGGCCGCATAGCCAAGGAAAACATTGTCCTGGCATTGGCGATCAAAATTCTTATACTGGTACTTGGCTTTCTTGGTTTCGCAAATATCTGGCTGGCTGTATTTGCAGATACGGGAGTTGCCATGCTCTGTATTGTAAATTCCCTGAAACTGTTGAAAATTTAACACTTTAGCACGTGCTAAAACAAAAAAAGAACATGCCTATTCATTGACTGGGAAGGGCAAATATGAGATAATAATTGCCGATGTGTATTGTATACATCGGCATATTATTAATCATTATTTAGAGGAGACTTATTGTTATGACTGCTTCGCAGATTATTGCACTGGCCATATTCGTGGCTGTAATCGCGGTTATCGTATCCGAGAAGCTTCACAGAGCAGCATGTGCACTGATTGGTGCAGTTCTGCTTATTCTGATCGGCATACTTGAACCGGCAGAAGCCCTGGGCTTCATTGACTTTAACACTATTGGCGTACTCATCGGTATGATGATGTTCGTTGCGGTTGTTAAGAATTCAGGTATATTCGAATATCTGGCTGTTAAGGCTGCCAGAATCGCCAAGGGCGATCCATGGAAGATCATGGTTTACTTCATGATTATCACAGCTGTTCTTTCGGCATTCCTGGACAATGTAACAACTGTACTTCTTATAGGACCTATGACGTTCAGTATCTGCAAGACACTGGAACTGAATCCAATCCCTTATCTGCTTACTCAGATTATTTCATCAAATGTTGGTGGAACAGCAACACTTATCGGCGACCCTCCAAA
>JAKSSH010000121.1 GCA_024403155.1 Clostridia bacterium
GCTGGATGTATTTCCGGAGACAAGCAACGACGGAGAATCTGTTGCGAAGGCAGCTGAGGCAGCCGGCAGGCTGGGACTGGAGATCTGCCGGATGAAGGAACCAATAAGATCCTCTGAGGATTTCGGATGGTTCCAGAAGAAATGCCCGGGAGCAATGATATTTATCGGGAACGGAGTGGATTATCCTCAGGTACATACGGAAGAATACGATTTCAATGACAATATTATCGAAACTGCAGTAGAATTGCTTTATGAAATAATTATGGAGGCATGACATGAAACCGGAAACTTTAGAAAGAATGAAAATAGATGTGGGGGATATTACCAAACTGAAGGTGGATGCCATTGTAAACGCGGCTAACAGGAGTCTTCTTGGCGGCGGGGGAGTTGACGGGGCAATTCACAAAGCCGCAGGCAGAGAGCTTGTTGAGGAGTGCAGAACCCTGGGCGGATGCGAAACAGGTGAGGCCAAGATTACCAGAGGCTACAAGCTCCCTGCCAAACACGTTATACATACGGTTGGACCGATTTATTCCGGCTCGGAAAGTGATCCTGTCAAGCTGGCAAGCTGCTACAGAAACAGTCTGAATCTTGCAAAGGCAAACCAGCTTCACAGCATTGCTTTCGCGGCAATATCCTGCGGCGTATACGGATACCCTAACCATGAAGCGGTAGACATTGCTGTAACCACCTGCGGAGACTGGCTGGAAGCCAATGAAGGCTATGACATGGAAGTGATTTTTTCGTGCTTTGGAGAGAGGATGGAGAGACTGTACAGAGATGCTCTGGGAAAGTAAACTTCTTCGCTTTAATGTGTAAAAACCCTCGTTGACACTGTCGATATAATAATGTAGAATGAAAGTACTCGCAGGACGGGTGCTTTTTTGGTGTACTTTTTTTACAGAAAAGGCCTGCTCCGGGGAATAATAAATCCGTTCTTTATGCGGTAAAAAGGAGAAAAACAATGGAAGAAATCATGAACGAAGAAATGCTGTTAACGCAGGAAGGTTACGACAAAATCGTTGCTGAACACGAGGAGCTGGTATCAGTCAAACGTGCGGAAGTTGCAGCAAGAATCAAGGAAGCAATCTCATATGGAGACATTTCCGAGAATGCAGAGTACGATTCAGCTAAAAACGAACAGGCAGAACTGGAAGAAAAGATCCACGAACTGGAGGAGATTCTCAGAGTTGCCAAAATCGTTCAGGATGAAGACGTTAAGGGCGATGCAGTAAACATCGGTCTGAAAGTTACAGTTAAGGATATAGATACAGGAGACAAAGAGGTATTCTCTATAGTAGGTGCCACTGAAGCAGATCCGTTCAATGGTAAGATCTCTACAGAGTCCTCAGTTGGTAAAGCGCTCATCGGCAAGAAGAAGAATGAAACGGTTGCAATTGAAGTTCCTGACGGAATCATCAATTACAAGATCATGAAGATTGAGAAATAGGAGTAAAAAAATGAGCGACGAAAGAATTAACGAACAAAACGAAGTGTTTGAAATAAGCGAACAGGAAAGAAATGAGCAGTCACAAATCAGAAGAGACAAGCTGACTGCACTTCAGGAGGCAGGAAGAAATCCGTTCCTTCAGGAAACATGGGATCAGAATGCATTCTCAAAGACTATCAAGGAAAACTTTGAAGAATATGATGGCAAGGAAGTTTCAATTGCCGGCAGAATGATGGCCAAGCGTGTAATGGGTAAGGCATCATTTATCGATATCCAGGACTATGAAGGAAGAATACAGTGCCACATTAAGAGAGATGTGCTGGGTGAAGAGGAATACAAGTGGTTCAAGCAGTCAGACATCGGTGATATCTTCGGTGTTGTTGGTAAGGTGTTCATGACTCAGAGAGGCGAAATCACTGTTGAAGCCTCAAAGATGGTTCTGCTTTCAAAGTCACTGCAGGTACTGCCTGACAAGTGGGCCGGACTTAAGGACATGGATATCAGATACAGACAGCGTTACGTTGACCTGATCATGAATCCTGAAGTTAAGGAAAGCTTCATCAAGAGATCAAAGATTATCAAGGAAATAAAGAGAACTCTGGAAGAGGACTTCGGATATCTGGAAGTTGATACACCAATCCTGACAACAATTGCAGGTGGTGCAAATGCCAGACCGTTCAATACATATCACAACACTCTGCATCTGCCTATGAAGCTGAGAATCGC
>JAKSSH010000122.1 GCA_024403155.1 Clostridia bacterium
GACATATGTGCCATCAATGAGTTCTTGGAAGAGCTGTCCCCGGAGATCGAGGCCCTGTGGAGTGTCTTCAGGAACAAGGCAGAAGACGGTCTCACCATTACTGCCATCTGTACAAATAAAATCTGATCAAACAAAGCAATCACAATGGGAAAGTATAATATCGTTACAGTCTGCAAGGGCAACGCCTGCCGTTCACCATTAGCCCACTATGCCCTGGAGCAGATGCTTGAAGAACATCCTGAACTGGACATCGAGGTATGGTCATGCGGCACTCGGGGCTGGGGCATCAACCCTCGTGACCCGCAAATGTGCGAAGCAGCCAGTGATCTTGGAATCACGATGAAGGGAACGACCCAGCACATGCACAGGGATGACCTGGCCAAGGCTGACTGTATCGTGACCTTTACTCAGCAACTGAGGAATGAGCTTACCCAAGTCGTTCCTTTCGGGCATTGGGACCGGATTGTCCTGTTCGACGAGCTTGCTTTCGGAGAGAAGACGGATGTGGAAGATCCTCGTGGCATGTCAGAAGCTGTGTATGCCCGTGTAGCGAAACATATCGTTGAAGGATGCAGAAACATCGTGAACAGATGGATTGAGAATCCCCCTGTTCACATTGAATAGATAATTGTTTCAACCACAGGGCAATCTGTTCAGGATTATTCCAAATTCATGGTTACTTATTACAAACCGGCATAAACAGTAAAAACCAGTCAAAATGAAAAAGCTGAATATTTTATCCATCATGGGACAGATTGCAGTCGTTGCTGGCACACTTCTGTTGTTTCTCTACCTGCTGGTAGGACTTGGCAAGTATGACAATATCAGTTCTGGAGGCACGGATGACAGGATATGGCTTGAACCAGGAGGACTGAACAATGAAGAGATAGGATTTCTGGTTTTCCTGTCCATATCTCTTATTCTGACCGGATACCCTTTTTGGTGTTATTTCCGCGAGATGAAGCACTTTGCGTCCTGGAAGGACTTTCTTTCATTACCATTGTACAAGGATATGCCTGGCTGTATATCAATCCCACAATCGTTATTATATGTGGTCACTGTCCTGTATTACAATCTCTCTTTACCTTCGGCACTGCTACCAATGGCCCTGTATAAAGAGAATTCAGTGGTCAGCACCTTTGACGATTGCCTGTTCCTGTTTCTTTTTACAATCTGGCCATTCTTCCTGATAGGTTTGTTTCTGCATGAGATACTATACTGGAATATGCAAAGGGACAAGAAAGTGGATGCAGACAGTACAGCAGCTATTTCAATTCAATAAAGTTCAAACACTATAAAATTAGATACAATGAAGACAAGAATATTCAATCTGCTGATACTTGATGAGAGCGGCAGCATGAGCAGCATTGAGAAACAGGCTGTAGATGGAGTTAACGAAACACTACAGAGCATTCGTTCCGCCCAGAAGAAATATGAGGAGCAGGAGCATTATGTCAGCTTTGTCACATTCAACAGCGACGGAATCAAGACAGTCCTCGACAGAGTTGATGCGATTAAGGCAGAAGACATTTCCTCAGAACAGTTCAATCCAGCCTGTTGCACACCACTCTATGATGCCATCGGCCAGTCAGTAACAGAACTGAAGAAGAGCGTGGCTGAAAGCGACAAAGTGCTGGTGACAATCATCACTGACGGCTACGAGAATGCCTCGAAGGAATATGACCAGGCAAGCGTGAAAGCCCTTACCGAGAAACTTGGCAGGGAAGGCTGGACATTCGCCTATATCGGAGCCAACCAGGATGCTATGGCGGTGTCTCATTCTTTGGGCATACGTAATGCCATGAACTTTGAGGCAACACCTGAAGGAACAGTTGAGATGTGCTGCCAGTTGGGCAGATCCCGAGAACGCTGGATTGCCAATATTGCAGAAAACGACGATTCAACTTGCGAAGATTTCTTCAAAAATTAGAGTTATAAGTAACATCAACACATATTTCCGTCAAAAATACATATATTTTAGTACTTTTTCTTGAGATTATTTTGTCATAAATAAAAAAAGTCGTATCTTTGCGCAGAATGCGCATCAGTAAACACTTAAAATACGTATGAAACAGTTAGTGAACATCCATATTAGCTTACAGCGAATCTCCTCATT
>JAKSSH010000123.1 GCA_024403155.1 Clostridia bacterium
TGAGAGTAGGCTGGGCGAGAGCATGGAGAGGTCTCATTTCCGTAGAAATGATCTTCGGAACAACAGGAACCGGCGCAGGAATCGGATGGTACATTTTAATGCGTAGAATCAACTTCGATATCGCAGGTGTATTCGGAGCACTGATTGTAATAATTATTATCGGCATAATCGTTGAGTACGGAATCTTCCGTGTACTGGAACGTAATACAGTAAAGAAATGGGGGATGACGGCACAATGATGAATAACGCAAAACCAGTCCTGCAGATTAAAGGACTTACAAAGAACTATCACGACGGTCCGGACTCAAGAGACATCATCAAAGACCTGGATCTCACTGTTAACCAGGGAGACTTCCTGACAATTCTGGGTCCATCCGGCTGTGGTAAGACAACCCTCATCAGATGCATCGCAGGCTTCGAAGATTTCGAAGGGCAGATTATGGTTGACGGGAAGGAAGTCAGGGAACCGGGAATCGACAGATTCATGGTGTTCCAGACATTCGAACAGCTTTTCCCTTGGAAAACTGTTAAAAACAACATCACGTATCCTCTGAAGCAGAACGGCATGAAGGATAAGGAAGAACTGGACAGGATCGCTGAAGAGCACCTGGAACTGGTTGGTCTTGCAGGCAAGGGCGACCTTTATCCTCATCAGCTTTCCGGCGGCATGAAGCAGAGAGTTGCCATCGCCAAGGGCCTGGCTCTGAACCCTAAGATTATTCTTATGGATGAACCTTTCGCAGCCCTGGATGCCATGACAAGAAACAAGCTTCAGGCTGAACTTGTTAAAATCAAGGAACGTGAAAACGCTACAGTAATATTCATTACACATAATATACAGGAGGCACTGGTACTGGGCACAAGAATCATGCTCATGTCTAAGCAGGGAGAAATCAAGATTAATATCGACAACGATATTCCTAAACCTGTAACACCGGCTTCAGAGGGTTATGGACAACTCTGGAAAAAGCTGAATGATGCGCTTTGGGAAGAGGATGATTCCGAGTAGTTGAAATGGAAAAAAGCATTAAGCAAAACTACATAAAAGAAATAGCAGAAACAAAAAGTATTTCAATCGCGGCAGAGCAGCTGGGCATCAGCCAGCCTGCTCTGTCCACATATCTGAAGAAGATTGAAGGCGAACTTGGAACGGTGCTCTTTGACCGCAGCAGACAGCCACTGGAACTTACAGAGGCGGGGCGCGTATATCTGGAGTATCTGGAAAGAGACGCAGCACTTCAGAAGGAACTGGTGCAAAACCTGACTGACATCAATGGACTTAAGACGGGCAAGGTTACTGTTGGAGGAGCAAGCTTCTTTAACATTGCCTACCTTCCTGGAACAGTTGCCAGATTTGCAGCAGAATATCCGGGAGTAAATGTTTCGATTGTAGATGGTAAAGTGCCTGAACTGGTAACCATGGCCCAGAAGGGACTGCTTGATCTGTTCATTACACCTATCGCCAATGAACCTGAAAGGTTTGTCTATCAGGAACTGCTTGAGGAAAAAGTTTTTCTGGCAGTGCCGGAGGAATGGGAGATTAACAGCAAGCTTACCGGCAAGGCAGTGACCGGAAAAGGCAGGGTTAAGTTCCTGACTAAAGAGGAGTTTGCCAGCCTTTGCAAGGAGACGTTTATTGTCCTTCAGCCGAATCAGGATATCGGCCGAAAGATGGAGGCACTGTTTGACAAATTCGGATGCCAGCCTGCTCGTACGATTACAGCTGAGCAGACCATGACCAGTCTGAATCTTACCATGGCCGGTGTTGGGGTTTCTCTTATTACAGAGAGCAGCATTAGGAACTGCGGTCTGGCGAAACTGCCGAAACTGTACATGGCAGATGCAGCAATCTGCACTCGCAAGATGTATGTGGCATATCCTAGGAACAAGTACCTGTCCAATGCGGCTGAGAAATTCATTCAGATACTTGAAGAAACAAACTAAAGCAATTAGAATTGCCATAAAACGTCCTCCCAGTTGGACGATTCAACAGGGAGGGCTTTTTTTATGAAATAATT
>JAKSSH010000124.1 GCA_024403155.1 Clostridia bacterium
CGAAAATAAAACCCAATAGCGTTTTTTTTAGCAGCCGGAAGGCTGCTTTTTTAGTCCGGCTCTATTGTTTTCTGACCAGCTATGATATGCTCCTTTCACATTAGTCTGTTTTTGCATTATTATATCAGGAATCGTGGTATAATATTTCCGGGAGGTGTGAAATGAAAATAAAAGGAAGAGAAGTTATTAAAGTCGATTTCGACTGGACTCTGGACGACATGGAGAAATTCATGGAAGAGAACTGGAATAAAGATGAGTACGGCTACTTCGAACGTGGCAAGCCAACACCGCTGTCCATCGAAGAATACCTTTATCTGCCTGCAACACCAAACTGTCTGGTTATAGCATACCCAAGAAAGGGCAAGGTAATCTTCAGCGTTGCGGATAACGTTAACGGTGCAAAGAAGCTGGCCACAACAGCTATTCCTACGCATAATGCCTTGGCGAAAGTATATCAGCTGGGACTGAGTATCGGTCGTGCCAAAGAATTCAAAGGACCGGCTGCAGACATTTGTGAGATTTATGCCGAGTACATGAAGCAGCTGCTTGGGGTTAAATAGAAACGGAGGAATGCCGGATGATTAGGATGCTGCTCTGGGATGTTGATGGAACCATTCTGGATTTTCTGGCGGCAGAGAAGGTCGCCATCAGAAAGTGTTTCGATATCTTCGGGCTGGGGGAATGTACCGATGAAATGCTTGCGGAATATTCGGACATCAATCTGCGTCACTGGAAGATGCTGGAGCGCCAGGAAATCACAAAGGATGAGCTTCTGGTTGCCAGGTTCCGTGAGTTCTTCGGGAACCACGAAATTATATGTGAAAACTTAAAAGCATTCAATGACGAGTATCAGTTCAGACTGGGGGACACAATTGTGTTTCATGAGAACGCTTTTGAGACCATCAGGAGTCTAAAAGGAAAGTATGTTCAGTGTGCGGTAACCAATGGCACCAAGGTGGCACAGGACAGAAAACTGAAGGCGTCAGGTCTTCAAGAGCTGTTCGATTATGCATTTATTTCAGAGGAAGTAGGTGCCGAGAAACCATCCGTGAAATTTTTCGATGCGGTTACTGAGCGCACAGGCATTTCAATGAGCGAGGCCATGATTATCGGAGACTCTCTCACCAGCGACATGCAGGGCGGAAACAACGCCGACATTGTGACCTGCTGGTATAATCCGGAGGGGAATTCGGTTCCGGCAGACATGCGCATCGATTACGATATAAGAGATTTTGGAGAGATTGCAGCCATACTTGAATGAAAGATCAGAAACCGGAATATAAGATAATACGCAGCAACAGAAAAACCATAGGGCTCTCAATGACAAGCGAGGGTCTTATTGTTCGCGCGCCAAACCGTGCAAGTGTGCGAAGCATCGAGAAGATGGTTCGGGAGAATGAAGCATGGATCGCAAAGGCGGCCCTGCGGCAGCAGCGGGTTAACTTGGCGGTTGCAGAACAGGGACCTTTGACACCGGAAGACATCGCTGATCTTACAGCCCGCGCAAAGGCAGTCTTTCCTGAACGGGTAGCACACTATGCACCTCTTGTTGGTGTGACGCCGGGTCGGATAACTATCAGATGTCAGAAAAGCAAGTGGGGAAGCTGCAGCAGAAAGGGCAACCTTAATTTCAACTGTCTGCTTTTGCTTGCCCCTGATGAAGTGCTGGATGCCATTGTTGTACATGAGCTGTGTCACATAAAGATCATGAATCATTCAAGGGATTTCTATGATGAAGTTCTGAGGGTTCATCCTGATTACAGGCAGTGCCGGAAGTGGATCAAAACAAACGGAGAAGTGCTCATGAACAGGGCAGCTGCGTGCCGAAAATAGAGCGGGTGTTGCAGATTGATAAGTAATGGGCTACAAGTCGGAAATGTGCCGCAACTCGTTTGATTTATGATATAATGAGGCAGGAGGATATGCCAATGATAAAGGACGTACTTATTAAGAACAGAAGGAACAATACATTAAACGATG
>JAKSSH010000125.1 GCA_024403155.1 Clostridia bacterium
TGGATTGTATTATGATGAAAGTTATTATGATTACGGAGATTTCTGGCGTGATTATCCCGTTGCATATGCACATCGTATCATCAGCGGAGAACTTTCAAAGCCTGAAGCAGTAGTATGCGGTAATGATGTCATGGCTGATGCTCTGATTGCAGAACTCTCAAAAGCTGGTATTCGTGTACCGGAGGATATTGCTGTGACCGGTTTTGACGGTAATCTGAATAATGCACAGAGCAATGTTATCCTGACAAGCTGCCAAAAAAGCTATAATCAGCTCGGAGCAGATGCAGTCCGCAGATTATACAGTACCATAACCGGTCAGGTCTGCCGCAGAATTTCGGTGGAAAATAATCGTATTCGTATCGGAAGAAGCTGTGGATGTATTCCTGTACGATACCGAACAGCCAAAAGCCGTCGGGAACAGAGACTGCTTTCAGACCATAAGGAATGGTTTTACCAGAGTGAACTGATGTTTGAGATGATGCATACTGAAACGCTCCATGCACTTCTCTCTGTTGTGGCAAACCGTGCCTATCTGATTTGTCATTGGAATCAGCTTCATATTTTTCTGACGGCAGATTATCTCAGGATTGCACGAAATGACCATTCGTTATTTGCACGAAAAGACTGCTGCGAAGTGCTGTGGTGTGACCGTGCAGGAAAGAGCAGCGGTATTTCCGACCATGCAATGAAATGTTCTGAAATGATTGCTTATCTGACACAGGAGCCGAATCATCCGACAGCGTACTATCTCTCTCCGCTGCACATGAACGAACAGCAATTTGGGTTAATGGCATTGTCCTTCGGAAAGATGTCTTGCTGTTATCAGGCGGAATACTGTACATTTCTGAACTGCCTTTGCCTTGCACTGGAGAATCTGACACAGCATGAAAAGAGAAATACTGACCATGAGAAAAGCGTTGAAAATCCACAGCTTTATAATCAGCTCATGTTGATGCGTAAGGAAATGCAGCAGTGTCCCGAAAAAGACTGGAGCATACAGGTGCTGTGTCAGCGTACACACGTCAGCAGAAGCTATCTGCAAAGAATGTATAAAACTTACTTCGATAAAAGCATCTTTGAGGAACTGATTGACTTCCGAATGCAAAAAGCAAAAGAACTGCTTCGTGACACAGAACTGTCGATTTCGGAGATTGCCGTTTCCAGTGGTTATAGCTCCTATGCGCATTTTGCAAATCAGTTTAAGGCACAGGAGGGCATCACTCCGTTAGGGTATAGGGAGAGGTTCGGTTCTAAGTAAGAGAAATGGTCTTTCAATATGCTATATTTCGTTACAAGGCATTTGCTTGCAAAGGTTATGATTGCAAAAGGACCTTTGCATGATGAAGCGTATGTTAATCAGTAAATAAACAGAAAAAATCCCCGAAGAATCGTTGGTATTCTTTGGAAATTATTCATTATTTATCGAAAATACAGCCGTTTTGGATGGTGTATCCATAAACGCTAGCTTATACGGCTACCAGAAGGAAAAAGAAAAGCTGTCCTCTGAACTTAATGCAATCCAAAACAGGATTAGCACTCAGCTTCAGGACAGCAAAGACGTTGATGAGTTTATAAGCCGACTTAAAAAATACGCAGGCGCAGATAAATTAACTCGTGAAATGTGTCTTGAACTTATTGAGTATGTTATCATTGACGAAAATCCGGGCAGAGGTAAATCAAGAGATATTCACGTTTATTACAAGTTTATTGATGAAGGATTGAATAATCCTAATAACGCCCTTGATTAATGGGCTTGATTTTTTACATCCGTTGTTTCCATTTTGGGAGTGTACATTACTTCACCTCTGATTTATATATCGCTCCTGGTATAGAAAGTGCTTCGTCCACTGCCGTGCTTTAGCAGAAGTCCTTGATCAACAAGCTGTTTGATAGAATTTTCAACCGAAGCTTTACTGAGTGTGGGACAGA
>JAKSSH010000126.1 GCA_024403155.1 Clostridia bacterium
CGCATAATACTGAACCTTTTACAGCTCCGTTTACTGTTTTAGGACCGATAAACAGCCCCTGAAGCATTGTTCTTGTCTGACCGAAAGTAAGTCCGCATTCTCCTCCGATACCGGGGGTTGTCAGTCTATAGCTAACCAGTTCAACCAGATCAGCTCTGCCGGCAATGTATCCACCGGTAAGTGCCAGGCCAACGCCCGGATTCTTGATAAGAGAGCCCGCTATAATGTCTGCACCAACATCTGTAGGTTCCTTGGTATGCATAAATTCTCCATAGCAGTTATCAACCATGCAGATAATATCAGGATTTATACCCTTAACATATGAAGCCCATTCTTCAATTTCTTCAATAGTAATTGCTTTTCTCCAGCCATAACCGGTTGCTCTCTGAAGAGATACCATCTTTGTTGCAGGAGTAATTCTTTTTCCCAGTTCTTCCAGGTCAATTTTGCCTTCAGGAGTAAGTTCAACCTGGTCATATGTTACCCCATAATCCTTAAGAGAGCCTTTTCCTTCACCTCTGATTCCAATTGTTTCTTCGAGAGTGTCATATGGAGCACCTGTACAGTAAATCAGCTGATCTCCCGGTCTTAATATGCCCATGAGCGTAAGACTTAATGCATGTGTTCCATTAACGATTATAGGTCTTACAAGTGAAGATTCAGTGTTGAAAATATCAGCATAAACACGTTCTACTGCTTCACGTCCGGCATCATCGTATCCATAACCTGTATTCCAGGAGAAATGTCTGTCACAGATGCCGTTTTTCTGGAATGCAGCTAGTACCTTATACTGATTGTACGCCATAATATCATCAAGTCTGGCAAACTGTTCTGATACTTCCTGTTCACATTCATTTATAAGTTCAATAACAGATTCAGATATTCCAAATTTATCAATTAATAATCTGTCAGTATTGTTCATTTAGTCTCTTTCCTTCCTTTCTTTTTCCCATTCCATATCCTTAACAAGATCTCGCTTTACGTTCATCTTGTGGCTAGCATATAATTGTGTGGTTGTAACCTGCTCGTGGTCCAGAAGCGCCTGTACATCGAAAATAGAATTGCCACGGCCAATAAGACTTGTGGCAGCTGTCGCCCTGAGTTTATGAGGGCTGTAACCGCCTTTTCTTGAGGTTGCCAGACCTATTGAGGTGTACTTTTTTACAAGTTCTCTGATTTGTCTTTCAGTCATGCGACGGCCCTGAAGTGACAGAAATAGTGCATCTTCGTGTCCTTCTTTTATCTTTTCTTCATCTGCACGTTCATTTTCAAGATAATCCTGCAGAACCTCGGTGACAGATTCATTCATTGGCATTATTGCTTCCTTATCACGCTTTCTGTAAATCTTGAATTCACCTCTGTTGAAGTTAAATGAAGACACATTCAATCCCTGAAGTTCAAACAGTCGCAGTCCGTATGTAAGGAACAGAATCAGTATTGCCTTGTCTCGTTTCTTGGTTTTTTCCCAATATTGATGCTCTTTAGGAGTCAGATTGGCGCCGGTTGTAACTGCATCCAGCATTATCATTACTTCATCATCCTGCAGGGCCTTGATTTCACGCTCTCCAGCCTTTGGTACACGTATAGGATCGAAGCCGTCAGTTATGTTTTTTTCCAGATAACCATCTCTGTAGAGCTGTTTAAACAGTACTGAAACAGATGATTTCTTTCTGGCCAGTGTCTTGTTTGAATTTTCGTAAAGTATAATTTCGTTATCTTTTTCAACTGTATAGCTTCTGCAGTAATCTATGAATATATTGATATCTACAGCCCTGATGTTTTCAAAATCATCAATTTTAATTTTATTTGTTTCCTTGGCATCAGTTAAGTCAGTTTCATCAATCAGATACTG
>JAKSSH010000127.1 GCA_024403155.1 Clostridia bacterium
TTCAGAGAGGAGGCCCGTCAACAGGACAGCCTACGCTTTCATCACAGCAGGACATTTACCAGGCGCGTTACGGCAGCCATGGTGACTACGGAATCATCGTTCTCTCGCCTTCATCCGTTCAGGAAATGTACGATTTCACAGTAAGGGCGTTTGAGCTTGCGGAGCAGTTTAGAACACCGGTTATTCTTCTGGCAGATGAGGTTGTTGGTCACATGAGAGAAAAGATTGTGATCAAAAGCGGAAGCAAGGAAATTAAAAGCGAGAAACAAAGCTACGTCGTATCGCCTCAGGCAGATTTCTTCCAGGGGGCAAACAGCATGGTCGAAGGTCAGCTTCACGATGAGGAAGGAAGACGTATTGGACATATTGCCGAAAAGAGCGGGGATTTCAGTTACAACATAAACAAGAATATCAACGACAATGTTGATGTGATTTCAAGCATAGATACATACTGCATGGAAGATGCAGACGTTGCAATTATAGCCTACGGATCCGTTGCCCGTCCTTCTCTTAATGCAGTAAAGAAAGCCCGGGGAATCAAGGACGAAAGACTGGCATCAAAGGTAAAGATTTTCAGAGACCTGTTCAAGCGTGGAGTAAGCGATGCTCTTAGCACTGACTATAGCCATCTGAAGGTGGGTCTGGTTAAGATAAATACAGTATGGCCATTCCCTGAGGAACTGCTGAAACAGGCCACAAAAAATGTTGAGACAGTAATCGTACCGGAAATGAACATCGGTAAATATACAAGAGAAATTGAAAGAGTTCTGAAGGACAAGAAGGTAATTCCTATGTCCAAGTGCGGCGGAGACATCCACACACCTACAGAAATTCTTGATAAAATTCTCGAAGTTGAAGGTCTTGATGAGGAGGTGAAATAATGAACAAATTATACGAAAAATACATTAAAAAAGAATCACTTCCAACACTGTTCTGTCCAGGTTGCGGAAACGGAATCATTCAGTACGCAGCAATGGAAGCAATGGAGAAAGTAGGATGCAAAGAGGACACTGCCTGTGTATCAGGAATAGGATGTTCGTCATGGATTCCTTGCTACTATCAGCTGGACGTTATCCATACAATGCATGGCAGAGCACTTCCTTTCGCAGAAGGCCTGAAGCTGTCAAGACCGGATAAAAAGGTTCTGGTATTTACAGGAGACGGAGACTGTGTGGCAATAGGCGGAAACCACCTGCTCCACGCAGCGGCAAGAAACATTGACCTTACAGTAGTAATGGTAAACAACAATATCTACGGAATGACTGGCGGACAGAAGTCCCCGACAACTCCACTGGGGGCAAAGACAAAGACATCACCATTCGGATGCATCGATATGCCAATCAATGCCTGCGGTCTGGTTATGACACTGGGTGCAAGCTACGTTGCAAGATGGACAACAGCTCATCCTGTTCAGCTCGCAAAATCAATAGCAGAGGGATTGGAGCATAAGGGCTTCGCATTTATCGAAGTTCTGTCTCAGTGTCCGGTACAGGCAGGAAAAAATGTATGGGGCGAAAAGGATCCGGCTAAAATTATGGCACTGTATAAGGAAGCCACCTACCTGGCAAAGCCAGAGGATGTGGATCCTACAGGAGCCAGATCAAAGAATGCAGCTGAAGGGAAGCTTCCTATCGGTGTATTCAGAAACAATCCGGACATGCCTGAATATCTGGAGAAGGTTGAAGCTAAACTCAGAGAGAACGGAATCGAGAGGTAA
>JAKSSH010000128.1 GCA_024403155.1 Clostridia bacterium
TTTGGCACATGCATCAATATTTGATTCCAGCTTTTTCATGTCAATAATTAATTTAGGATACATCTATCTGTTCCGCCTTTCGTTTAAATATTTCGTAACTCATATTATAACACAAAAAAGAGTTTCAGGGCGTTCCCGAAACTCTTTTCTCAAGCATTTCAAGGTGGTCTGCTTTCGCGCAGATTGGTCTGCTTTTTTACGGTTACCGGCGCACCAACTTGGCCACCAGACAAACCGGCAGACAGGCTATTCCCACAGCACCGCCCACAGTGGCCACCTTCTTCAGTCCGTATGCAACCATCACATACAGCATCCTTGTGGACAGGGCCACGAAGTTTCCGCTGGATTCCGCCGAGCCGCTGAGCATGGTGGCAAACACGAAGAACAGTCCGGCTATCAGGAGCAGGCAAATGCCGCACCAGAACATGCCGCTTCTCCTGTGACGTCTAAGCAAAATCAGACCAAGGCAGGCAATGGCTGCGATCCCAATGGCCCCATACCTGAATTCAGAAGAGGTCATCATCTGCGCAGTCTCCATATATTCAGCGGTGTCATCGTCTATAAACGATGTTAGATTCATCTGCTGAATTACATAGTTAATTCCATTGGCAAGAGTAGGCATCGCAGCCTTCAATGCCGCGTCAAAAATCTTTCTTTCCCCTTCCCCCATGGAAATGCTTCCATTGTTAATGCACTCATCCGTACCTCCGCTAAAGGCTATGAAAAGATCATCTGATCCGATTTCGTTATAATAACCGGAGCCGGCAGTTCCTTCTTCACCTCTAACCTGGTTTTGCAGGCAGACTGCAGTGTATGCGGTGAAGAACTCTGTCATGGCTTCTGACTTCAATATCTCCTTCATGGTCTGGCCGTACTGTCCGCCCATGTTTACCGTGTTCTGAGCCAGAATTCTATCCGTCAGTTCATCAACTGCACCTGTTTCAACAACAGCTTTATGTATGGCTTCTTCGCTTACCGCCTCCGTTACTGCGAAGGAGGATAGCGCTGCTCCTGCAGATGCTATAAGCACAAGCGCCAATATTATTGATAGTAAAAATCTTATTAATCTCATGTCATTATTATAACATAAAAAACCTCCCTGCCAGTCTTTCCGGCAGAGAGGTTATATTAATCTTTGTTAATCATTGCCCTTGTTCAGAACGATTTCCATGTCATTTATCAGCTGGATGAACAGCTCTGCCAGCTCAGGATCGAACTGTGTTCCTGCACCGGCTTCAATCTGTTCCCTTGCATAGTCAATTGGAAGTCCCTTTCTGTAAGGTCTGTCTGTTGTCATGGCATCAAATGAATCTGCTATTGCCAGGCATCTTGCAGCCACAGGAATATCCTCTCCTGCTGTTCCTCTAGGATAGCCCTTGCCGTCCCATCTTTCATGATGTCCAACTGCCGCAGGGATCAGATAATCCATCGAAGGCAGATGACGAATCATATCGATTGAGCTGTTAACATGACCCTTTATCACTTCATATTCTTCGTCGGTAAGCCCATCTTCCTTTTTCAGTATGTTCTCAGGAATGCTGATCTTGCCGATATCATGCAGAAGTCCTGCTGCATAAACCATTCGAATCTGGTCTTCACTCATGTTGTTGGCAGCAGACAGAATTGCCGCATATTTGGCAACGTTCTTACTGTGCTGTGCAGTGTAGTGATCCTTGGCGTC
>JAKSSH010000129.1 GCA_024403155.1 Clostridia bacterium
ATAGCATGCCGTTGTCCCATTTGTTATTAATGCTGCAAAAGCAGCCAATGGAACCAGGAATCTGACTGCCGCCGATTCAGCTGAAGAAGCATAATACACGGCAAACACCGCAAGTCCTGAGAGAATATCACTGTGGCAGCATCGGTTGCTGTCAATAACCCATCCGGATGTCCCAAGCTTTTCGACAGTATATGTCGGAACGTAAGTATCGGTTATTCCGGAAATGATAATAACCGCAGCTGTCAACGCAGCAGAAATCAGCAATCCCTTTACGATTCCGTCTGAATAATCATCATGCGTTGCTGCACAGCTGAAGCACGCTGCCATCACCGGCATGTAGACGACTTTGGCGATATAGCTCAAATCCTCTAAAGGAGAAATATAGCCTACCCGAGCACAATTAATTACATGCGCAAAAAACACTGCCGCTATAGCAATCAGCGTCATGACAAAGGCCTTGGATTTATAATGAAACAGCACATATGCAGAAATCATCAGCATCATAATCAGTCGAAAATACCCTGAAGCAGTTCCTGATTCACTCTGTGTCCAGTATGCCAGAACATCAAGCAACGGCTGCATGATTATGACAATCGTAATCCAGTTTCTTTTGAGGAAAGAACCTTTGTCAGTATTATTTTCCATTGGAAGTCCCTTCAATGATATTTAACCAGGTTGTTCTTAATCTCTCTTTGGAGAATTCTTCAGTCTTTTTGTACGCATTCAGGCTCATCGATTCCCTGAGTTTGCTGTCATTCATCAACTTCAAGAGACACTTTTCAAACTCCTCGCGGTCTGAAACAAGGAATCCGTTCTCACCGTCCCTAATAATCATATCCAGTCCGCTGCGAATGTCATATGCTGCTACAGGCAGTGCACCGCACAAAGCCTCCAAAAGGACGAACGGAAAACCTTCGCTGTACGAGCTCAGTGCAAAGATACCGGCCCTGTTCATCTCTGACGCCACCTCATCCGGTGAGAGTTTTCCTGCAAGTTCTATATACTCCCCGGCATGAAGCCTGTCAATCAGTTCTCTCAGATTATCATACTCGTTTCCGTCTCCTGCAATAACAAGCTTCCATTCTTCAGCGTTCTCGTGCACTCTGCAGAAAGACTCGATAAGCCTGTCAAACCCCTTAATCGGATCCAGTCTCCCGACTGCAAGAACTGTTTTTTCCTTATCTGTTATCGAAGGCATAGGCGGTATTGTTTCTATAAAATTGGAAACATACATCACTTTCATTTTATGTCTATTGCCCAGCGCTCGTGATATTTCGTCTGCCATTTTGGGGCTCAGCAGAGTCAGCACATCAATGTTCCCGTAGTTATATTTAACATGCCGAACAAACTTGCTTATTACTGCATAATCGTGGTGAAGCTGAGCTATCTTCAGCGTCTCTTTCCGGCCGAAAGCAGAGGCAAGAATCGCGTCCTCGTCTCGGGTCGTTACTATCACGCCTTCTTTTATTTTTCTTACAGCTTTTATGACACGAATCTTTTTCAGGTAAAGAATCTTAACCG
>JAKSSH010000013.1 GCA_024403155.1 Clostridia bacterium
CTTGATGGAATTCGCGAAATCGAAGAAGTCGAGGTTCTTCAGACCGTACAGCAGTGACAGGATGATTACCGTCATGAGCAGCGTACCAATCTTATCGATTCTATATACCTTTTCGCTCTTGTGGTTAGGTATCACCGCAAAACCACCAATGATGATGCTGGCACAAAGTGGAATGTTAATCAGGAATATCCACTGCCATTCAGTCTGTCCGAAGATGTCAAGAACAGCACTTCCGAATGTGGCGCCAAGTACATTGGCTATACCGTAAACGCCACCTACCATACCAAGAGCCATGCCTCTCTTTTCTTCAGGGAAGCTTGTTCCAAATTCAGCTGTTGCGATTGGCATGATGCCGCCGGCACCTATGGCCTGAACAGCACGTCCAACCAGGAAGAATACAAAGTTACTTGTTGCCAGGCCGCATATTACCGAACCAACTCCAAACAGAGCAATACTTGCAATAAAGACTACCTTTCTTCCCATTCTGTCTGCCAGCTTTCCTGAAACAGGAATTATGGCTGCATAGCAGAGTGTAAAGATTGTAATCATCCAGATTCCCAGCTGGTCGTCAGCTCCAAAGGAATTCTGAATAATGGTTCTTACCGGTGTGATACTACCTGTACTCAGGGCACCAATAAAAAGACCGAACAGATATATTGCCATGATCCAGCCTGTTTTGTCTTTTGGTTTGTTTGGCCCTGATATCTGGTTGCCATCTGCAACCGGTTCGCTATTCTGATTCTCAACTATTTCGTTGTCCTTGCCATGATGTCCATGACCGTGATGTCCGTGTTTCTTGTGATGCATTTTGCTCTCTGTCCTATAACTTCTTTATTGTCTTAATAATATCTTTCAGTTCAATATCTGTATCATACATACATGTGATAAGCAGCTTTGTCAGAACCGGCGCCATGACTGCCGCTTCCTTCCTGCCTCTGCCTGCCGAAAGTACGACCGTAACTCTCTTTTCAAGCGGTGCAATTACCGCCGCGTTTACATCAAACTGCGGTCTGTCTTTCTGTTTTGTAACTGCAGAAATATGCTGCCTTAAAAGAGGTCTGACACCCCGTCTCAATTCGCCAACAATAGCCGACAGTGCTTCTTCAGTATCGTTACCCTCCTCGCAAATTCCATCAATCCTTGTAAGGGCATCTCCCCAGTTTCTCCTGAGCAGTGCTCCGATAATCTGGTCCTTGCTATCGTAATAGTTGTAAACAGTGGAAGGAGCAATGTTAAGCCTGTTCGCCAGACTTCTTATACTCAGCTTCTCGATACCGTTTTCATCTATTATCTTCATGGCTTCATCCAGAATGTTTCCCTGAAGATTCTCAATAATTTTAGGCATGTCGTCCTCCTTTATGAACACTGTTCATATTAGCAAAGATTAAGCCTTCAGTCAACCATGTTTCAGTTGACACCATTTAATAATTGGTATATATTTACAGTAATTTATTACCATTTTATAAAAGGGGTGTAATTATGAGAAACTATTTGACAGAGAAAAGACTGCTTTTGCTTAAAAAAGAATACTCCAAGATGCCGGAGGGGTCGTTGAATATTAAGAGTCACAAGGGTTATTACAGCTTCTACCACTACAACAATTCGCAGCAGGTTACCATTAGCCGTAATCAGAATCTGATTTACAGACTTGCCAGAAAAAAATATCTTTCATTTGTAATCAATAATCGCCCGACTGCAGATATCCAGGTTTTGCTGGATAAGTTTCTGAAATCCGGTTTGGATTTGCAGCGCATTACTCTGACACCGGCACAGTATCGCTGGGTCAAATCCGATTATCCAAAGAATACCGGATGGCAGGAGAATCTGAAGTATGTGACCGATTCCGGTGTTAATGTGCGTTCTAAATCCGAAAGGGATATCGGCAATGAGCTTGAACATTATGCTGTTCCTTATAGATACGATATGTTGTGCTATGTGGATGTTTCAGCAGTGATAGACGGGTTGCGCGATTATCTGACAAAACATAAATACTGGCGATATAACAATAGAACCCTGTATACCTATAGGGATGGTTATTGCGTCTGGAATGTCCCCGAGGAACTTCAGTGGATGAATGCACCCGGTTCAATCTGGCGCTCATATGATTATCGCAGCAACACAATAACTATCAGCGTAGACTTCTCAATTATGCTTGGGGATGGTTCTATACTGTTGTGGGAGCACGCCGGTTTATGCCTGAATCCAATTTATCGTTGTAACATCTCGGAAAGGATATTTGTCCTTCAGACATCAAACTATGTACCAAGCTCCAACATCTTGTTTACCACAGAAAATGAAATTCTCGATCTGACTGATATTGATCGCCTCATTGAAGAAAAGATTTTACCAAGATTATAGCTTGCTGAAAGAAGAAAAGATTTTACCAGGATTATAGCTTGCTGAAACATGTAATTCCCCAAATTTATGGCTAAAAAACAGCTTTTTATTATGTTTTAGTCATAACAGAAAATAAAATTATGACTAAAAACCTTCCTGTTGCACATTTTTAGACAAAAAAACCTCAAACATTCCGTTTAAAACCATTCATTCATGTCGAAATGCCACTTTTTTTGTCTAAAACAGCAATTTTACCTCGTTTTTAGTCATAATATTCTTCCCTGAAGCGTTTGGTGCTACAGCTTTATTAGCCTTCTTGCCTGCACCTATTCCTGCGCCTCCCTTTGAACCGCTGGCATTGATTATTCCGCTGTTAATTACAATATTTCCTGCAGTATTTACTGGTTCCTGTCAGGTAGAAGCTTCCGCTTTTGTCTATTCTTACTGTTGTATTTTTCTTGGCCTTTGAAACATCATAAGTTGTGCCAGGTTCCTTGTTCACAATATGCCATGGAGTAATTGAATACGAAAAAGAGGCCGCCCCCAAATAGCATAACGGCCATCGCAAGAACTCCTACTATTGTTTTGTGCAAATTTCTCTGCTTTTCAACTCTTGGCAACCCTATCTTCTGTTTGCTACAGCCCTTCGTATCAGATGATAAATCCCCCTGATTACTGCAAATACAGCGAACATACAGAGGAACCCCAGTATGCCTGATGTAATGTCTGCAGACTCCATAAGTCCTGTTCCCGTTACTCGCTGTCCGATTTCTATGGCAAAGGCAATAACAATCACTGCCGAAAACACATACAGGAAACTGATGATCATTACATGTCCCCTGGCCGCCAGCCATTTAAAAATCGGATGCAGTACAAACAGCATTACCATTCCGATTGCTCCCATAATAATAAAATGCAGCTGCTTGTCACTCAGATACAGTTCGTTCTGATCATTAAGCTGCATTATGGCTCCATGGACCCGGGCTATTATCATAGTAATTCCATATAATATACTTTCCATTTACTTTCCCCTTTTCTTTATTAGTTGTCTGCAGGTTGCTTCTATTTTAAAGACCCCTTTTCAGGGGTCTTCTCAAATGCATTTTAATCTTATCCGTTGCCGATTACATCATTCCAGGCATTCCGCCGCCCATTCCGCCACCGGCCATTGGCGGCATCATAGGAGCATCTTCCTTGATGTCAGTTACGCCTGCTTCTGTTGTCAGCAGCATTGCTGATGCTGAAGCTGCGTTCTGCAGAGCTGATCTTGTAACCTTAGCCGGGTCAACGATACCAGCCTTAATCATGTCAACATACTCTTCTGTTGAAGCATTGAAGCCAACGCCCTTCTTGCTTGCCTTGACCTGAGCAACAACAACGCTTCCTTCGTAGCCGGCATTTTCTGCAATCTGTCTAACAGGTTCTTCCAGAGCCCTTACGATAATCTGTCCGCCTGTTTTTGCATCGCCGTCCAGAGTGTCAACATACTTTACAACTGCAGGGATTGTGTTTGCCAGAGCAGTTCCACCGCCTGCAACGATACCCTCTTCAACTGCTGCCTTTGTAGCGTTGAGAGCATCTTCGATTCTCAGCTTTCTTTCCTTCAGCTCAGTTTCTGTTGCAGCACCAACCTTGATTACTGCTACGCCGCCTGCCATCTTAGCAAGTCTTTCCTGAGTCTTTTCTCTGTCGAAATCTGATACGCACTGTTCAATCTGAGCCTTGATTGCAGCGATTCTTTCCTTGATTTCCTTGTTTGTTCCGCCGCCGCCAACGATAACAGTGTTTTCCTTATCAACCTTAACTGTTGCTGCTGTTCCCAGCATATCCAGTGAAGTTTCCTTAAGTTCATATCCCAGATCTTCTGAAATAACTGTAGCACCTGTGAGAACTGCAATGTCTTCCAGCATTGCCTTTCTTCTTTCGCCGAATCCAGGAGCCTTAACAGCTACGCAATCGATAACACCCTTCAGCTTGTTAACAACCAGTGTTGCCAATGCTTCGCCTTCCAGATCATCACAGATGATGAAGAGCTTGCCGCCTGCCTGAACAACCTGTTCCAGTACCGGAAGCAGATCCTGAATGTTTGAAATCTTCTTGTCAGTAATCAGGATGTACGGATTTTCCTGAACAGCTTCCATCTTTTCAGTATCAGTTACCATGTAAGGTGAGAAGTATCCTCTGTCAAACTGCATACCTTCAACAACGTCCAGTGTAGTTCCCATTGTCTTGGATTCTTCAACTGTGATAACGCCTTCTCTGCCAACCTTGTCCATTGCTTCTGCAATCAGTCCGCCTATTTCCTCGTCAGCAGCTGAAACTGATGCAACCTGAGCGATGGCTTCAGTAGTTTTAACAGCCTTTGAAAGCTTTTCGATTTCCTTTACTGCTACTTCTACAGCACCGGAGATTCCTCTCTTCAGTACCATTGGGTTAGCGCCTGCTGCAACGTTCTTGAATCCTTCACGGATAATAACCTGAGCCAGCAGTGTAGCTGTTGTAGTACCGTCGCCTGCTACGTCATTAGTCTTGCTTGCCACTTCCTTAACAACCTGTGCACCCATGTTTTCTACTGCGTCTTCCAGCTCGATTTCTCTAGCGATGGTAACGCCGTCATTTGTAATAAGCGGGGATCCGAATGTCTTAGCGAGAAGAACATTTCTTCCCTTTGGTCCCAGCGTAATCTTTACTGTATCTGCCAGTTTATCAACGCCTGCCTGCAGTGATCTTCTGGCCTCTTCACCATAATGTAATTCCTTAGCCATTTTGAAAATACCTCCTTTTATTTAACTACGGCCAGAATGTCTCTCTGATCCATAATCATTACTTCTTCACCATTAAACTTTACTTCAGTGCCGGCATACTTACTGTAGATAACCTTATCGCCAGCCTTCAGTTCCATCTTAACTTCATCTGTTCCCGGGCCTACTGCCAGAACTTCTGCCATCTGAGGCTTTTCCTGAGCGCTTGCAACCAGAACGATTCCGCTTGAAGTCTTTTCTTCAGGAACCATTTCCTTAATTACCACTTTGCTGCCTAACGGCTTAATTCCATAACTCATATCGTCATCTCCTTAAAAATTTAATACCGGATTGCCGGTTAATTCACTGGGTTTCTAAACCCGCCCCTTTTTGTTGTTAGCACTCTTGCCTTTTGAGTGCCAAATATAATTTACCGCTATTTAAACGGTTTGTCAACACCTTTGTGGGTAATATAGTAAAAAAGATACTGCTGTGCAATTCCGCCATACGGAGCGAAGTGTTTTCGCGCAAAATCAGACATTCCCTTTATGTCCCCTTCGGGGATTTCATACAGCTGATTCATCACTCTGCGCATCCATACATCGATGGGAAAACTGTCGATGCAGCCCAGTCCAAACAATGCAATGCAGTTGGCAACCTTAGGGCCCACGCCGCTGAATTTCAGCAGTCCTTCAGCATCCTCTGGCATACCCCATTCAAGATACTGCCCGGCCGCTTCAATAAGATATTTGTCTCTGTATCCCATACGGCATGGTGCCAGTTCCTCAAGGCTTGCCTTGGCCAGAACTTCCGGCGCCGGCAGTGTATACTGTCTGGTACCCTCCGGGCTCCTGCCAACCGGCTCCCCCAGAGCCTCTGCCAGAGCATTAATGCATCCCTTGATCCTAGGGATGTTATTGTTCTGAGAAATAATAAAAGAGATTAATGTCTCCCATGGATCCTGGTTGAGAATCCTGATGCCGCTACCCTCTTTGATTGCCGATTTCATAACAGCATCGCCTCTTGAGAGTTTCCTCTTAATAGCTCCGTAGTCCCTGCCCAGATCAAAGTAGTGATGCCAGAACCTTCTGGCCTGTGCAACAGTGCATTTGCCGCCGGCAAGCATGCTGTCAAACACGGTTAATCTGCCTTTGCACGAATCGTAAATAACCGCTGCGCTTCGTCCGGCAACTATTCCCTGCCAGCAGCCCTCTAACTTCTCCCAGCGAAAGCACTGACCGCAGTCAAATATCTGATCCGGATTGAAATCTTTTATATTATTAAATGTAATTTTTTCCGCCATATTCTAAATCACATCTCTGATGTCTAAGTCCACCTTGATAACATTGAATGCTGTCATATCTTCAATCTTGTTGGCAATGTCTCTCTGGAATTTTTCTGCAGCTTTCGGAAGATTCTCACCATATCTTAAGTTTGCTACAACGTAGATTTCTATTCCCTCATGTGTGGCTTCCTGCTGCTGAGTTACAATGACCTTGAGAATCTCGTAAACGAAACTGCTTTCTTCCTTGATGCAGTCAACTATATCTGTCATTACCTTTTCTGAAATGTTGTATCTTCCCAGATAGCTGTAGGCGGGACGCACTACGGATTTTTCGGAAACATCACGCCACGGATAAAGGCTTCCTATATCCTTGAAGATTCTCATCGGGGACATGAAATATCCGGAGAACTGTCTTTTTATCTGGAATGTTGGTGCCGGAATAACGTGCTGGCCCAGCTCTTTTCTGTACTTGCCTGCCGCTTCACGGTCTTCTTCTGACGCAATGTCTTCTATATAGATTCTCTTTTCAGGCTTCGGAAGTTCCAGGCGGTCAATAATCTTGTCCACCATCCCATCGGATGTTCCAATAACCAGAATTGAATCAGGATCAGTCCTGGCTATTGCCTTCTTAACGTCCTGACAATGTTCATCCTTTGTAAAAAGCGCAGTCTTAACGGCGCCAATCTTGGTGGGCTGGCGCTTGGCGGAGATTCCTCCCACAACCTTGTTGCGGCAGATAAACAATCCGTCATCTATGATTCCCACAATATTCATTTGTTTGCACAGGTTAACGGCCTGAAATGATTTTCCCGTTCCGCTTTTGCCTGTTAAAGTAAATACTTTCATATTGAATTCCCTGACCTATGGTGTTATAATCTGCTTATCATTAATTATGAAATCTTAAAGGAGGTACTACGAATGGCTTATGTAATTAAGGACGAATGCATCGCTTGTGGAGCTTGCATCGAAGAATGTCCTGTAGAAGCTATCACTGCTGGCGACGATCAGTATTCAATCGACGCTGACAAGTGCATCGACTGTGGCGCATGCGCAGGCGCTTGCCCGGTTGACGCTCCAGTAGAAGGCTAAGGACCGAATAAAATACAGTTTATAATGAATAACCGTTTCCTATGGAAACGGTTATTTGTTTATTTCTTTTCATCTGCATTTTTGCTCATGTGGTAAGCCAGCGAATGCAGGCTGTCCGTGATGTGCACATTCTCAACCGCTACATGTGACGGTGTCTCAATATCTATTGGTGCGAAGTTCCACAGGCCTCTTACTCCTGCGAAGCAAAGCTTGTCCGCAACCTCCTGGGCAACATCCTTGGTAGTACAAATGATACCAATGTCGATGTTGTTATCCTCAACGAACTCTACGATATTCTCGTAGTCCATAATTTCAATTTCATTTAACTTCTTGCCGATCAGGTCTTCTTTAACTTCAAAGATTCCCTCAACAACAAAACCGGTCTTGTAGTAGTATGTATGATTTACAACTGCCAGGCCCAGATTTCCTGCGCCTACAACTACCATCTTATAGTCCTTGTCCAGTCCCAGAATCGCACTTATTTCATTGTAAAGTCCCTCAACACTGTATCCGTAACCCTGCTGGCCGAATCCACCAAAATTATTAAGGTCCTGTCTGATCTGTGATGCGGTGTAACCGATAAGACTTGAAAACTCGTTTGAAGAAATCTTATCTACGCCCTTCTTTCTCAGCTCATTCAGATATCTTCTGTAGCGAGGCAGTCTCTTGATTACCGCATTTGAGATTTTTGCCTGCTTCTTCATAGCGCCACCTTGCGACTACTAAATAGCCTTCTCCACATAATTTACTATATCACCAATAGTCTGGAACTTCTCTGCATCTTCATCAGGAATCTCAATGTCATATTCATCTTCGATTGCCATGATAATTTCAACTGCATCCAGTGAATCTGCTTCCAGATCCTTCATCAGATTTGTTTCAGGCTGAATATCCTCTTCGCTTACGCCTAACTGCTCGATAATAAATTCCTTAATTTTATCTAATACCATACTTCTTCTACCTCCGAATTTTTTATCTATAAAAACATGGTTATTATACCCAAATCAACCTTGTAATTCAAGCCATTCCTCATAGTTTTTATCAAGCTCAACTTTACGAAAATCAAGGCCCTCAGCAAGTTCTGCCAGCTTCTGATGATTGCTCATTACGGCAGGTTTGCACATCTCAGCCTCAATTTCACCGATTTCGCTCTCAAGCCTTGAAATCTCAGCCTCAAGAGCTTCTTTTTTTCGTTTCAGGCGGCGTTCTTCCGCCTCCTTTTCCTTCTGGATTTTACGCTGCTCCGCAGGGCTCAGATTTGCAAAATTAGACTCATCACCCCGGTCTGCTTTTGCATTATTCTTTGACAGACCTGCCACATACTGTTTGGCGGAATGAATCAGTTCCTGCTTCTTCTCAACATAGTAATCGTATCTTCCCAGATAGTTCACCATACCCTGACTGGTCAGCTCCATAATTCTGGTAGGAATTCTGTTGAGAAAATATCTGTCATGGGAAACGATGATGCATGTTCCCGGAAAATCCAGCAGGGCTTCTTCAAAGATTTCCTTCGACTCGATATCCAGGTGGTTTGTAGGCTCATCCAGAATCAGGGTATTGGCTCCGGACATCATCAGTTTAAGCAAAGACAGTCTTGCCCTTTCACCTCCTGACAGGGAGCCAACTTCCTTGAACACGTCTTCTCCTCTAAACAGGAATCGACCCAGAATATTTCTAAGCTCACCCTCCGAATAAAGATGGTATGCGTCCTGCAGCTCCTCGATTACAGTATAGCTGTCGTTGAGCAAAAGCTGCCCCTGATCATAGTATCCGAACTGTACGTTGTGACCAACCTTGATTCTTCCTGTTGCTGCCACCAGCTCACCCATGAGCATCTTGATGAGAGTGGTTTTGCCGATTCCGTTATCGCCAACGATACAGACTCTTTCTCCCCTCTTGATGTCGATGCTAACGCCGCGGAAAAGTTCAACTCTGTTCAGCCCGTAGCCGAAGCTCTTTGACAGGTCCTCTGCAAACAGCACATCGTTACCGCTCTGGAAGTTCTGGTGGAATGCAATCTTCATCTTTTTATGGTCCCCATCAGGTCTTTCAAGCATTTCCTGATGCTCCAGCCACTTCTCTCTTGATGCAGCCCTTTTGGTGAGATGCTCTGTGCCATGTTCCTTGAAGCGTCTGATGATTTCCTTCTGGCGCTCAACCTCCTTCTGCTGCTTCTCATACTTTCGCAGTTCCGCCTCACGTCTGTTTCTACGCTCAACAGCATAGAAGTTGTAGTTGCCTTCATATATGTTCAGTTTTCTGTTTTCTATTTCAAATATTCTTGTTACCGTCTCATTCAGAAAATATCTGTCGTGGGAAACGATAATCATGGTGCCCTTGTAGCTTTTCAGATACTGTTCCAGCCACTTCAGGGTGCCGATGTCCAGATGATTTGTAGGCTCGTCCAGCATGAGGATATCCGGTTTCTCAAGAAGCAGCACCGCCAGAGCCAGTCTGGTTTTCTCCCCGCCACTTAAGGAGGAGATTTTCTTGTTGTACATGCTCTCATCAAAGGCCATGCTTGATAGAATTCCTCTGATTTCGCTCTGATACTGGTAGCCGCCCATGCGCTCGTATCTTTCACGAATCTGCTCGTAGCGTTCCAGCGAATTGCAATCCCCCTTATCCAGCAGCTGATGCATCTCCTCTTCCATTTCAGGGAAGTGCTCGAAGATAGCATTAACCTCTTCAATTACAGTCTTCTGGGAATCAAAGCCCGAATCCTGTTTCAGATAACCGATACGAAGGTCTGCTGAAGTGAAGCAGTCCCCCTCCTCCGCATCCAGCTCACCTGTAAGCATTTTAAGAAGAGTAGTTTTACCGGCGCCGTTAATGCCGATAATTCCTACTCTGTCTCCCTTGTTTATATGGAAGGAAACGCCATCAAGAATAACGTTTGATCCATAATATTCTTTTGTGAGATTCTTTGCTGAAATTACTATCATGTTTGCCTATAGTGGCAGGCTAGGTATTGCATCCAGTGTCAGGTCACTAACCTTTCCCGCCTTGTAGTTATAGTAGGCGGCACAGCCGATCATGGCTGCATTGTCAGTACAGAGGATCGGGGATGGATGATAAAGCTTAATGCCGTGCTTATCGCACTCTGCCTGAAGCATCTCCCTGAGTCTGCTGTTTGCTGCAACTCCACCTGCCATAACGATTTTATCCTTATTCATATCAAGGGCGGCTGTTACTGTTTTCGCAACAATAACATCCAGAACCGCCTGCTGGAAACTGGCCGCTACATCCGGAACACTGATTCCCCTGCCTGCCTGTTTCTCTGAATTCACGTAGTTAAGAACTCCGGTTTTGATTCCGCTGAAGCTGAAATCGAAGCTGTCCTTTTCAAGGAAAACTCTCTTGAACTCAACCGCTTCAGGATTTCCCTCTTTCGCAATCCTGTCGATAAGAGGACCTCCAGGGTAGCCAAGTCCCAGAACACGGGCAACCTTATCATAGGCTTCTCCTGCCGCATCATCTCTTGTTCCGCCCAGCACCTGGCATTCGTTGTAGTCTGTGACCTCAACGATGTTCGTGTGACCACCGGAAATAACCAGCGCCATGAAAGGTGGCTCCAGCTCCTTATGCTCGATGAAGTTTGCGCAGATGTGTCCCTGAATATGGTGCACGCCAATAAGGGGCTTGCCTGTTGCCAGCGCATAAGCCTTGGCTGTAGCCAGTCCTATGAGCAGTGCTCCCACCAGACCCGGTCCGTAGGTAACGCCGATGGCATCGATGTCATCCATGGTAACCGTTCCCTGGTCCTCTCCCTGAGCAGCCAGGGTTTCAGCCGCCTCATCCAGAGCCTGCTGGCACACCCAGTTAACATTGTTCAGATGATGTCTTGATGCTATCTCAGGAACCACGCCGCCGTATGCCTTGTGGATATCAATCTGTGAGGATATAACGTTACTTAAAACCTCACGACCATCCAGCACAACTGCCGCCGCCGTCTCATCACAACTTGATTCAATTGCCAGAATTGCAAATTTTCCCTTTATCATTCTTCATGACGCCACATGATCAGGGCGTCCTCCTTTTCAAATCTGTAGTAGCCTTTGCGCACGCCTTCAACTGCAAAACCGAACTTCTCATAAAGTCCGATTGCAGCTTCGTTGCTCCTGCGCACTTCCAGTGTATAATGTTTAATTCCCTCGGCACTTGTATGCTCAATGAGAGTGTCGATTATTCCCTCTGCAATCTTTCTGTTTCTGAAGCCGGGCTTCACCGCCACATTGGTAATGTGCCCCTCGTCTTCAATCCACCAGAGGCCTGCGTAGCCAACCACCTTTCCGCTGTGCTCCGCAACCACATAGAAAGCTCTTGGGTTTTCCTCCAGCTCGAAGCTGATGGAATCCATGCTCCAGGGATCCGGAAAACAGAGTTTCTCAATCTCAAATATGTCAGCCGCATCATTCGGCTCCGCCTGTCTGATAATTACGTCGGCCATTACTTTCCCTGTTTTTCCCTCAGCTTTCTCTCGGCCTCAGCCATTCTCATGTACTCAGGCTGCAGCTGGTCGAAGCTTACTGCCTTGCCCTCTTCGTACATTCTGCATCCCAGTCTGGCGATCTGTCCGGAATCCTGGTATCTGATTTCCTCTCTTGCAAAACCAGTCCTGCCTTTGCATCCTACAAAAATTTCGCTGCCGTATTTGTCCACTCCATCTCCCAGGAAGCAGACCTTGTCGTAGCCCTTAACAGCCTCCAGAAATTCCTCCAGCGTATAAGGGCCTGCCTTGATTTCCTCCACCGGAAATCTGTCCTTAATAAAATATCCGCCGCCGTAAACCTGGCTTCTTCTGGCGTCCAGAATCGGGCAGATAAGAGTATCCTCGGTTACATCCCAGCTGGTTTGTATTCCTTTCACTGCCGCTGTAGCTTCTCCCGGCTGAATCCTCATGGCAAGAGCTTCAAGAGTTGGAACTCCCACGCATGGAATACCCAGGCTCTGGGCCAGAGCCCTGGCAGTTGAAACGCCGATTCTGATTCCGGTAAATGAGCCGGGGCCAACTGATACTGCAATATAATCCAGATCCTTGACGGTAAGGTCTTCTCCGGTATCCTCCAGCACCTGCTTAATCTGAGGTGTCAGATTCTGCAGATGTGAGAATCTGTCGCAGCCATTTACCTTGCTGATAATCTGTGCCAGCATTCCAGGTGTTTCTGATTTTGCAAAAGCCACCGATGCGAATGCCCCTGTTGTTTCTATTGCCAGAATGTTCATTAGTTTTCCTCTATCTCGTATATTCTCTCACCTTCCGATGCACCGTAACTGATGCGAATGATCATGGCGTCCTCCGGAATTATTTCTTCTATTATATCTGCCCACTCAACAACGCAGACTCCCTCGCCAAAGAAGTACTCTTCGTAGCCGATTTCAAACATCTCGTCCACATCGCCGATTCTGTAAACATCAAAATGGAACATCGGAAGTCTTCCGCTTCTGTACTCTTTCACAATATTAAAAGTTGGGCTGGTAATCACATCATCAATCCCCAGTCCTCTGGCAATGGATTTGGTCAGTGTGGTCTTGCCGGTGCCCAGATCGCCTATAAGAGCAATCACTGTTCCCGGCTGCACCTGCTGTCCCAGTTCGTAGCCGAACTGTTCCGTTTCGCTCTGATCTTTTATTATGATTTCTCTTGTTTTTGCCATTTCCATATATTTACAGTAATGTAAAGAAGCGTTATAATACACATGGGCGCTCGGCGGTCCAGTCACTTCCCTTGAAAGGAGGTACTCCGCATGTACATAACACTTCAAGAGTTATTAACTTTTGTCCTGGTACTAATCGGGGTTATGGGATTAGTGATTTACCATAGATAAAACCGCCAACGTGTAGTTGACGGTCACTCCATTTAGGACTTGACCGCTTGCACTTGCGGCGCCCTTTATTGAATAAATAATATCAATTATACCCTTTCATGTCAAGGTTTGCAGACCTTCGTGAGGGCTTTCTTACTGCTTATGCAGGAACGGTGAAACACGCTTGTAAATCAGGAATGTAATCACTGAATTTGCTGCGCCCTTGATCAGGTTGAACAGCAGAATGAATGGCATCAGCTGAACAACAACTGCCTTCATTGCTTCGCCACCATAGTAGAACGGTGTAACGAAGTAGTTGGCGATTCCCATGACGATAATCATGGCTGCAGTAGCGATTGCCATCGAAATAATAGCCATCTTCTTTGACTTATGCTTCTGGTAAATCAGTGATGAAATCAGTACGAATGTACCTGATGCCAGCACGTGCATAATGAAGCCATAAAGCTGGTCGCCGCCAAGCAGGAATGCCTGAATGAAGCTCACTACCAGAGTGATCAGAATACCTGCCACCGGACCAAATGCGAATGCAGAAATGATAATAGGAATATCTGCGAAATCGTAAGTCAGGAACGGTACCATTGGCAGAATTGGAAATCTGAACAGGCCGAATACGCATGCGATGGCCGCCATCATTCCCATCTTCGCAATCATCTTTGTGGAATACTTGTTCTTGCTTGTTTTTAATTCTTGTGTCATATTGTCCTCCGATTCTTTTCTCGGCCGGCCTGCCAGTCTCACTCTGCAACCCGCCGTCTTCGAATCTGCCCCATATTAAAACCCCGGCTGAAACCAGGGCAAATACTCACAAAATCTGCACGCCGCCTCGCAATTCTGCCGCTCAGCCGCACGCAAATGCTTTCTTGTTTCTTCCATCCGGACTATAACCGTCGGTGCGGGAATTTCACCCGCTCAGCCCATGCCGCGCAAGTCTGCTTTTGCATGGGGTCGTGGACTCTAACCACCGGTGGGGAATTTCACCCCGCCCTGAAACAGATTCTTCAATTGTTTACAATGGGAGTATAGACCTTATGTCGGTTTACGTCAAGGTGTTACAATGGTTTGATCGGGGAATTATGGCTAAAAACAGTCCTCTTCCCCATTTTTAGTCATAACCGTTTCAACTTTTATGACTAAAACGAACCTTTCTATCATTATTTAGACAAAAAAATCCAAACATACGCTCCAATCCTTATCATTTTTGACTGAAATGGCCTGATTTTTGTCTAAAACTGCTGTTTTTCACGTTTTTTAGCCATAACTTCATTACCTGCCGGCTTTTGCAGTCTTGACTTTGCTGCCTAATCTCGAAATAATAGTTGTATGAGTAATATTATCCGTTCAACAACAAATCTGGCGATTCACATTGCCAGGGAATATATTGTGCCGGGCGGTATAATCGTGGATGCCACCTGTGGCAACGGCCACGACACCCTGGCTCTGGCAAAGGCGGCCCGCAGCATCGCAAAGGCAGACTGTGCTGATGCAAAGGCAGACTGTGCTGATGCAAAGGCAGACCGCGCTGGTGCAAATTGCATACAGCCACACATTCTGGCTTTTGACATCCAGCAGGAGGCAATCGATGCCACCGGCAGGCTGCTCATGCGGGAAGGTTTCACTGATCAGCTGGCTGACAGCAGCATCAGGCTAATCTGCGACAGCCATGAGAACATGGCCCAGTATCTGACCGATTCCAACGGCCAGACAGCTAAGGCCAATCTTATAGTATTCAATCTGGGCTATCTTCCGGGTGGCGACAAAAGCGTAACAACCAAGGCGGATTCGACTCTTGAAGCAATCAGGGAAAGTCTGGTTTTGCTTGCCGGAGATGGCGGCCTGTGCATCACCATGTACAGCGGCCACGAAGAAGGTGCCAAAGAAAAAGCCCAGCTTCTCGACTTTGCGAGAAATCTGGACTCTCATGAATTTCACGTTGCATATGTTAACATGGCCAATCAGCCTAACAATCCGCCTGAACTTCTTGTTATAAGCCGTAAAATCTGACTGGTAGCATAGGATTCTGCAGCGTCCCCTATTCGTAATACTCAAGCACCGCTTCCATTGTCAGACTGTCTGACGTCATTGGCTTGTCCTGATTGTTTACCTTTTCTGAAGGCTGTTCAGGAAACGGTTCGAACATCCTGAAAGTGCCTTTTTCCATAGGCTCCCACTCATCATCAACCCGCAGGTTCTTGATGTTCTGTTCCAGAGCTCTGCAGACTCCGCTGTGGGTTACTATTATAATATCCTTCGCATCATCAAAACGAAGCAGCTCCCGAAGAGCACCAACAGTTCTGTACTGCATGTCGTATACATCTTCATCGGCAATTTCTCTCAGTCCTGCTACTTTCTTTATGGCAACAGGAGCCGGCAGAATCCTGTTTACTTCTTCAAGAATACTCTCAGCACACTCTATTGAATCCGTTTCATCAGCAGAATATATTCTCTCAATTGCAGGCATCGGTTCCTTGCCGAACTTATCCATGCCCAGAGCTTCCGCTTCAACGTCTTCTCCCATGGCGTTCAGAATGTCCATGCAAAAGCTGTCCGACTCACCTGCACACACCAGAAATATCTTCTTTCTGGCTGTCAGAAGCTCCAGCTTTTCCCGCGCATAGCCCTTTGCAACAAAGGTTCTGATATCCTCGTATTCCTCAGGAGAGCTGCTCTCCAGAATGCATCCCTCTTCATCAACAGGTACCAGAAGCGTCTCCTCCGTAATCTGATTAATATCAAACTCTTCAATCAGATCCGCCTGCACGTAAACAGGAAATCCTTTCTTTCCCTCGTATGTTGCTCTGGCAATCCTGCAGTTGGCTCCACCATCATTTGCCGAAGAAACAGCTGCCATGACAGCTCTCATAACCCGGGTGCTTACCAGAGGATATTCCACCGGAATAAGCAGGTAGCCCTCCTTGGCAGAGTCATCTTCTGCAGACAGTCCTGCTGCCTCAGCGCTTTCAATAAGACCATCAATTGCTCTGTGTCCCGCAACAGGCAACTCGCCAAGTTTCTCATCTGTCATCAAAATGCGCAGTCCGAACCGCTTTCCGTATTCTTCACTTTTTTCTCTATCGTATCCTATCTTCATTATCTGTTATCCATTCTTCCGTCACCGGGCACTACCTTGTCCAGCATCTTAAGTGAGCTGCCGCACGGACAGTCTGTAAGAATCCATCTGCTGAAATCTCCGGTTCTGTATCTTATAAGCGGCATTCCTCTTCTGTTCAATGTTGTAACCACAATCTCTCCGTAGTTTGAAAATCCCGGTGTGTTTTTTCCGGATTCCTCAGGGACAACCTCGCCGGTAAGCGGATTAATCAGTTCAATGTACAGATCCGCCTCACGTATGTGATAGCCTCGGGAATACCCACAGGCAATGCCGCAGCTCTGACCCATTTCGACCATTCCATAATGCTCAAATACCATGCACTGGAACACATCCTCCAGCATCAGGACCGTATTCTCCGGAACAAACTCACCAACCAGCAGAACACTTCTCAGATAAACATCTTCCATGCCTGCTTCCATTTCCTTCTCAGTCTGACGAGCCAGTGCAATCATATGTGTTGCTGATGCCACAATGGTAGTAACGCCCTCAGCTCTTATTAGCTTTAGAATCTTCTCCGATTCCTTCTTTCCCGGCTGGCCATACTCAATAACCTGAGCCCCAATCTTCTTAAGAGCCTCCGCCAGATTCTTTCCCATAGAACCGGAAACAAGAACAAGCACCTTTTCGGTTTCGTCCGCAACAAGTCTCAATGCCTGGGCAAAATACTCCTCATCAAGCCTATAATCCTCTTCGGTGAAGTAGATGCTCTTCGGCTTACCTGTGGTTCCTCCGGTCTGCAAAACCAGTCCTGCCTCACCCGGTTCCACACAAAGAAATTCCTTTTCCCTGTCACGAAGTTCATCCGCTGTTGTAAAAGGAATATCTGTAAACTCCAGATCACCTATTTTTTCCTTGTAAAAAGAACTGTTTGCTTTAGCATATTCCAGCACCTCTGCAAGCTTTTCCGCAGTATACTTGTCAATAGCCTCACGAAGAGATATGCCTGCCAGGTCTGGTCTTCCGCCAAAATAGTCACTAAGCTTTTCTACTGTCCATATGTCTAATTCAAGTGCCATTTTTAATCCTTAAAACTTCCCTCTATTATATCCACCAGTCGCTTTACATCTGTTACTGCACTAACCACCGGCAGCCCATGAAATTCCTCGATCTCATTTGAAACAATGCCACTGCAGGCAATGGTGTTCTCATCAATCTGTGATGCAAGGCTTCTGTCCTTACCGCTTTCAGGGCATCCGCTGTTTTCAGGCTCCGCAGTACAACCCAATGCAATGTTCGGGCAGCCAATATCCGCATGTCCTTCTATAACCACCCAATCATTATCGTAGTGCTTCAGAATTTCACGAAGATTCATCTTCTCCTTGAACATGATATTTGTCTCTCCGTGACAGCGTGCAGTAACAGGATTGGCTCCTGCCGCCGCGTGCTTTCCTGTATCAGCATTGTCGTTATCCATGGTGAATCCATCAATGTGTATGCTCTTGATTGAGCCTACGGAATAACCTCGTCTGCAGAGTTCCGCAATAATATTTGTGACCGTAGTCGTCTTACCGGTCTTTTTTCTTCCCTGAACGTTTACTACCTTCATTACTTCCTGATCTTGATTTCTATATCCTTATCGTCTTCATATCCCTTCAGAGCTTCCAGCATTCCCAGAATGGAATTTCCCACAATCTCCTTAACGAAAGGGAGCATGTCGATTTCCTTATCTCCTATCTTGATTTCAATATCGTATCCCAGATCTCTTGATGCGTGTGCCATTCTCGTACCTCCTAAAAATCAATGACTTCATACTCATGATTCAGCAAATCTATCGTCAGCAGTTTTCCTGCGAGACACTCCCTACCCAGCAGAACCTTTATGGCCTCCGCCGCTTCGATTGCGGACACAACTGCAGGCGAGAATGACGGGTTACTTCCCTTAACAGTCGGATCCTCTTCCCAGCTTCCGTAAATCTCATGCAAAATCTGACTGCCCGGCATTACAACTGCAACTTCACCGTTCCATCCATCAATTGCTCCGTGAACAAGGGGAATGTTTTCAGCAGCACAGGCATCCTCCAAAGCTAGCCTTGTTGGAACACTGTCCAGTGCATCAACAACAACATCATGACCCCGGATAATGTCTGCAGCGTTTTCTGTATCCAATCTTGTCTGAATAGAAAAAACTTCAACATTATCATTTATAGTCTTCATCTGAAGCTTTGCTTCTACTGCCTTGGAGTGTCCAATATTGTCCTGATTGGAAAGGACCTGTCTGTTCAGGTTCGTATCATCAAACACATCACCGTCAACTACTGTAAGCCTTCCTATGCCCATACGGGTCAGGTTTTCAATAACGCCACCGCCCAGACCGCCGCAGCCTATTACACAAACCGCCTTGCCGGCCAGTATCTGCTGCTCCGCTTCTGTTATTGTTCCTATATTCCTGGTGTATCTGATATCCATATTGTCGCCTCCCATCATCCTCCGTAAACCTTGCTGAATGCCTTTAGCAGATCTCCATCATGAAGCTCTGTATGTATGTCAACTCTAAGCTTGTTAACGGAAACAAATCCCAATGTCTTGTTGTCTCTGTAGTCTATTCCCAGTGTCATCAGTGCATCATGACATGTGCTGCCCTCCGGCAGTTCCAGAATTCTCTCTTCTGCACCGTATTTCTTTTTCATTGTGCCACGCATGGCCAGTGTTATTTTCATTTTGTTCCTTTCAAGGCCTGACTGCCTTTGCATAAAAATAGAGTGGCAAAGAAAATCCTTTGCCACTCCATTATACAACATTTCTTTATCTTACAGAAGTGTTCTGATCAGTTCATAAGGAAGTGTGCCGTCCTTGTTCCAGCCCATGAGTTCATAGTACTGGT
>JAKSSH010000014.1 GCA_024403155.1 Clostridia bacterium
AGGTTAACTGCCAGTACGCAGAAAGGTGAAATCAGCAGAGCTCTTGGAATTGTTAACTGAGGGAACTTAACTTCGGAACCCATACCTACGATAGTTTCAAATCCGAAGAAGCACCAGAGCACGAGCAGTACAGCCTGTGCAAATGCGTTAACGCCATGAGGGATTCCTACGCCGGCAACCATTTCAGTTACGCCTGAGAAATCTGCTCTTGAAATAACTGTTGCGAACCATACCAGTGAGCATGCCCAGAAGAAGAACATGAAGAAGTTCTGAGTCTTACCGTTCATTTCAACGCCTCTGTATGAAATTACAGTGAACAGGATGAACAGACCGATTGCAGGCAGTGCTTTCCACATGAATACGGATATGTCGCAGTGTCCGGCACAAAGGTCGATAAATGAATAGTCATTATCGTCAACAGGAATGTTCAGACCAAGAGCATTCAGCAGTCTAACGAAGTAGTTTGAGAATGCCATTGATTCTGATGCTCCGATGCCGATCTGAGCCAGAGTGTAGTTCCAGCTTTCAAATACTGCAACAGGATAGTTGATTGCTCTCTTGGCAAATGAGTAAGTACCACCGGCCAGAGGGAGAGCAGCGCCCATTTCACCATACATTGCGCATGGGAAGAGGACGAGAACGAATGATATCAGAGATGCAACGATTACTGTAGCACCCATAAGTCCAACGATCTGTGAACCTACAGTGAACAGACCTACACCAATTACAGCACCGGCTGTAATAGTGACACATTCTGATAAGCCCAGTGATCTGTTTAAGGATTGGGCTTTAGCATTGTTTTCCATAAGATTTGCCTCCAAAAAACAATAAATAGAATGATAACGATTGTTTATGTAAATGTATCACATAACAGATTAATCGGATACTTCCTCAGAAGCACCTTCCGGAGATGATGACATCTGTGACAGCGCCTGAGCTTCAGCCTCCATGGCGGCCATCTGCTCCTCCAGAGCCTTCTTCATTTTTCTTTCTCTTAAATACTGGAATCCGAATACGATAGTTGAAATATTGAATGTAAGCCACATTCTGATGCAAAATCCCAGAAGTCCGGCCTGCTGGGAAGGGTCGCCAACTATCAGCGGTCTTATTGCCAGCACTGTAGACGCGATGAAACATACAACGGGAACTATAAGTCCCAGGTACTTATTGTTGCTTTGACACAGTCTCTTCTGAAAACTGATTATTAGGTACATTGCAATAAGTGCCGACGGCAGAATTATTACCATCTGATCAACACTCATCCACTGAAGTGCCTGCATGTATTAACGCTCCTCTATAGTAAATGAATTATTATTTAAAACGACTGATAAATGTCCTTATAGTACGAACGAAATTATAGCAAAAACTTTATTAAGTTAAATAGTAAAAATCGGTAGTTGACCGAAAAAATATACAGGTTTATCATAAAAAAGGATAAAAAAGCGAGTTCCGAAATTTACTAGTGACTTACAGAGCAGAAAGGGAACACTGATGTCATTTGTTATCAGCTCAAGTCAGAGGCTGGCTTCAATGGACAATACAATAGAAGTCCAGCAGCTGGAATATGATGTGAAAGGGTTTGATGTTGAACACTATAACGTGGGATTCGGTCATCCGCTGTACACCTATGCTGCAGACATAGTCAGTTTCATATGCACCGCTGAAGAGGGAGGGGTAATCCCCATCATGCCAAGGTGCGGACTTACCATTGCCTTTGCAAATCACGACGAAGATTACAGATGCTATGTGTGCGGTGCAACCAATGAAATGAAGAAGATTGAAGCAAAATGCGGAGACGGTGTGGCTCTGATTAACTTCATTCCGGGAGTTGCAAATTCCCTGCTTACAAAACCGGCAGGGGAGCTGACAGAAAAAGTTTACGAGGCCACCGAGGTTCTGAATGGAAGCAAGCAGATCAATTCATGCTTCAGACAGAGCATGGAAATCGGAGAAAAGCTGAAACTGATATCCACGGTTTTAAGGACGTACATTCTCCAGGGACAGGGGAACGAACTGGCACAGTACTGTCTCGGCAGAATATACGAAACCGGTGGGATTATCAAGATTGATGAGCTGGCCCATGAGGCGGAGGTAACGCCAAGATACATAGGAAAGTTATTTGAAACACATGTTGGTTTGTCTGCCAAATACTGTGCGGGAATTGTTAAACTGGAAGATGCGGTAATAAAAATACAGGCAAATCCGGAGGCGCGGCTTACTGACATTGCGGCGGAATGCGGTTACTTCGATCATACTCATATGAATAAGGCCTTCAGAAAAATGCTTTATTGTTCTGCAGGTCAAATCAGAGAGAGCATGTTCAATAACATAGATTTTAAAAATGTAGAAAGTTATATCCCCGAATTTAACTGATTAAGAAGGACAGAAAAATGGCAAAGAAAAAGTATTACCTTGGCCTCGACCAGGGAACTACAGGAACCACTGCAATTCTCTTTGATGAAAACTGGAATCAGGTTTCCAGAGGATACAGAGAGCATCAGCAGTTTTATCCGCATCCGGGATGGGTTGAACATGACCCTAAGGAAATCTGGCAGAAAATACTGGAGGCTGTAAACGAGGCTCTGGAACTGGCAGGAGCAGATGCAAACGATATTCAGTGTATCGGAATTGACAACCAGGGTGAGACATGCATGCTGTGGAACAGGGTTACAGGTGAGCCTTTGTACAATGCAATCGTATGGCAGGACAGAAGAATGTCCCGTTATGCCGACGAACTGACAGAAACTCACGGTCAGATGATCAGAGAAAAAACCGGACTTATGGCTGATTCATATTTCAGTGGACTGAAAATCAAATGGATAATTGACAATGTTCCGGGTGTGCAGGAGCTGATTGACAAGAAGGAAGTTCTGGCAGGCACTCTGGATGCATGGATTATCTGGAAGATGACCCATGGTAATGTTTGTGTGACAGATTATTCAACAGCTTCAAGAACAATGATGCTTAACATCAGCACAGGCAAGTGGGACAAGGATATTCTGGACCTTCTGGGAATTCCGGAACACATTCTTCCTGAAATCTGTGATAGCGCAATGGAATACGGCAAGACAGATCCGCTGGATTTCTTCGGCGCAGCAGTACCGATTTCCGGATCAGTGGTTGACCAGCAGGCAGCACTGTTTGGACAGGCATGCTACAACAAGGGTACAATCAAGTGTACTTATGGAACAGGATGCTTCATGCTGATGAACACAGGAGACAAGCCTGTATATTCAAAGAACGGACTTCTTACGACAGTTGCCTGGGGTCTGGATAAAAAAATGACATTCGCTCTGGACGGCGGCATATATATTACAGGAGCTGCCACTCAGTGGCTGAGAGACGGAATCAAGATAATAGAGAAGGCAAGTCAGACAGAAGAGATGGCTTTCGCTGCAGGAAGCAACGGCGGTGTATATTTCGTACCTGCATTTACCGGTCTGGCTGCACCTCACTGGGATTCATATGCCAGAGGAACAATGGTAGGAATAACAGGGGGAACAACAAGAGAGCATATCGTCAGAGCAACTCTGGAATCCATCGCATATCAGGTTAAAGACAATCTGGATGTGATGAACATGGATTCAGGCGTTCCGATTTCAATATTGAGAGCTGATGGCGGTGCAGCAGTGAACAAGTTCCTGATGCAGTTCCAGTCAGACATTCTGGGAATCACTGTTGACGTTCCGGTTATCAAGGACACCACAGCACTGGGAGCAGCCCAGCTGGCAGCATTCGGTATCGGAGAATTCAAGTCATTCAAGGAGCTTGAGGGAGTATGGAAACTGGAAAGCAGATACGAGCCGAAGATGAGTGAAGACGAGAGAGAAAGTCTTCTCTACAACTGGCACAAGGCAGTAGAAAGAGCTAAGCACTGGTCAGAAGACTAGATGCAAAAGCAGGTCTGGTTTTGCGCAAAACCGGACAGAACTCCGTAAATATTTTTTTAGACATACATTTTAGTAGAAAGGAATCAAGAAAATGACAGCACCAAAATTATTCAGTCCCGGACCAATCATGGTAAAGGAAAACGTTAGAGCAGCACTGGCACACTATGACATCTGCCACAGAAGCCCTGAATTCGAAGAACTCTTCGAAAGAGCAACAGCTAAGATCAACAAGCTGTTCAAGGCAGACGATTCATACAGATCAGTAATCATCTCAGGATCAGGAACATCATCAAATGAAACAGTTCTTTCATCAATCTTCAATGAAGGTGAAAAGGTTCTGCTGGTTAGAAACGGCGAATTCGGAAACAGACTTCTTGAGATAATCCAGAAGTACGATATCCCTCTTGTTGACTGTGAATTTGAATGGGCAGAAGTACCTGACCTGGCTAAGGTTGAAGAGGCTCTGAAGGCTGACCCTGCAATCAAGGTTGTTGCAATGGTATTCCACGAAACATCAACATGCATGATTAACCCTGTTAAGGCTGTAGGAGATTTAGCTGACAAGTATGGCAAGTGGTTCTATGTTGACTGCGTATCAGCAGCAGCCGGCGAAATCATCGACGTTAAGGACATGCACATCACATTCGCTACTTCAGTAGGCGGAAAGTGCCTGGGAGCATATCCTGGTTCAGCTTACATCTGCGGCAAGAGAGAGGCGCTTGACACTCTGACTCCTGAAATGGGCAAGAACGTATACCTGAATCTGGCTAAGCACTACCAGAAGGCAGAAGCATGCAATCAGACTCCTAACACTCCTAATGTTAACCTGTTCTGGGCTCTGGACGTTGCACTTGACAATGCTCTGGCAGACGGCGGAATCGAAGCAAGAAATGCAAGATATAAGGAATGCTCAGCAATCCTGAGAGAAGGAATGAAAAAGCTGGGTCTCAAGTTCCTGCTGGAAGACGAACTTATGTCATGCACAGTTACATCAGTATTCCTTCCTGAAGGAAAGGAACTGGCTCAGTTCATCAAGGATCTGGATGCAGAAGGCTACACAGTATATGCAGGCAAGGGCAAATTTGAAGCAATGGGAATGTTCCAGGTTGCAAACATGGGCGAAATCTATCCTGAGGACTGCAGAGAATTCCTGAAGGTTCTGGAAAAGGTTCTTAACAAATAATATATAAAATTTATATAAAATTGATATATTGACCATTGACACCCATTGCGTAAGAGTTTACAATTGAAGTGTAATAACGTAATGGGTGTTAATTTATTAAAATACAGGAGACGATAAAATGATTAAAGTAGCAATTAACGGTTTCGGACGTATAGGCAGACTTTCATTCAGAAAGGTTTTTAATGACCCTGAATTTGAAGTTGTTGCAATCAACGACCTTACAAGCAACGAAATGCTGGCATATCTGCTGAAGTATGATACAGGACAGGGCGGATATCACGGACACGAAATTACAAGCGATGAAACATCAATAACAGTTGATGGCAAGAAGATTCCTGTTTTCAGTGAACCTGAAGCAAAGAATCTTCCTTGGAAGGACCTGGATGTTGATGTTGTTCTGGAATGTACAGGCTTCTACTGTTCAAAGGAAAAGTCACAGGCTCACATTGACGCCGGTGCCAAGAAGGTTCTGATTTCAGCTCCGGCAGGAAACGACCTTCCTACAATAGTTTACGGTGTAAACCACGAAACCCTGAAGCCTGAAGATACCATCGTTTCAGGTGCATCATGTACAACAAACTGTCTGGCGCCAATGGCAAAGGCACTTAATAACTACAGAGAACTGAGAACAGGATTCATGACTACAATTCACGCCTACACAGGAGACCAGATGATTCTGGACGGTCCTCACAGAAAAGGAGACTTCAGAAGAGCCAGCGCAGGTGCCGAAAACATCGTTCCAAACTCCACAGGCGCAGCCAAGGCAATTGGCCTGGTAATTCCTGAACTGGACGGCAAGCTTATTGGTTCAGCTCAGAGAGTTCCTGTTCCGTCAGGATCAATCACCATTCTGGATGCAACTCTTAAGGATATGACAGATACTGTTTCAGTTGAGGGAATCAACGAAGCAATGAAGGCTGCAGCTGATGAATCATTCGGATATACTGAAGAACAGCTGGTATCCAGCGACATTATCGGAATGTCATACGGTTCACTGTTCGACGCCACACAGACACTGGCACAGCAGTGCGGAACTCACATCTTCGAAGTAAGAATCGTGTCATGGTACGACAACGAAATGAGTTACGTAAGCCAGCTCATCAGAACACTTAAACACTTGGGAAAATTAATCTAGAAGTTGTGATACACCTATCTGACAGATGACAAAAAAACAGGTTTTTGTCATCTGTTTTTTTGCTGCTTTTTTGTGTTATACTATAGTCATGAAACTAGGTTATGAACTCACAATTGAACAGAGTCAGAAGCTTGTGATGACGCCGGAACTGATTCAGGCGATCCAGATTCTGCAGTTTAATTCCCAGGAACTGGACAGTTATGTACAGGAACAGGTTCTTGTGAACCCTGTACTGGAGCAGAAGGAAGACACACAGCGTGAAGCAGACGGAGAAAATCCGGCTGATTCATTTGAATCAGATGAGACTGATTTTGCAGATGCTCAGGCAGCAGATGCGGGTCTGGACTGGAGGGAGTACATCCGCAACGCAAACTATGGCGGAGTGAATTATAACGGTGGAAGAGAAAAGGGTTCGGTAGAAAAGGACAACAACTTTGGCCGAACTGTTGTTAACGAGGTAACTCTTCCTGAACACCTTATGTTCCAGTATCAGTTCGCCGCCATAAGCAAGGGATGCAGACGTGTGGGCAAGTATATCATCGAGTCCCTTGATGAGAACGGATACATGACCTCAAGCGTTTCTGAAATCGCGGCCGCCACAGGGGTATCTGAGGACAAGGTTGATGAGGCTCTGGATATCATTCATGGCTTCGAACCTGCAGGGGTTGGAGCCAGAGACCTTCAGGAGTGCCTTACTATACAGCTTAAGGCCAGAAGCCAGTATCAGGGTGATGTGGCCAGGATTGTTGAAGGACATCTTGAAGATATTGCCGCCAACAGACTTTCTGTTATAGCAAAGGAACTGGGAATATCCGTTAAGCAGGTTCAGGAAATTGCGGACATGATCAAGGGTCTGGAACCGAAACCGGGAAGACAGTTTGCATCTGAACAGAAAACCCGTTACGTGATTCCGGATGTTCTGGTGGAGAAGGTTGACGGAAAGTACGTGGTTACAATCAACGAGGATAGTGTTCCTCGTCTCACTGTGAGCACATATTACAGGAACCTTTTAAAGGAAGCTGATTCGGATGACAAACTGGCCGAATACCTTTCAGACAGAGTAAATGCAGCCAACTGGCTGATAAAGAGTATAGAACAGAGGAAGCAGACTATCTTCAATGTGGTTACTGCTGTTGTAAAGTACCAGCAGGATTTCTTTGACAGGGGAAGCAAGTATCTGAAGGTCCTTACGCTGAAGGATGTGGCTGAGGAAGTGGGCATACATGAGTCTACAGTGTCAAGATCAATCAGCGGCAAGTATCTGCAGTGCCCTCGGGGTGTTTTTGAAATAAAATATTTCTTCTCTGCAGGGGTTTCAAATCAGGAAGGAGAAGGTATTTCATCCAAGAGCATCAAGGAATTCATCAAGGAGCTTGTGGAGAAAGAAAAACCTGAAAAGCCTCTTTCGGATCAGAAGATGGTGGAACTTCTTCAGGCAGAAGGCTTCAATATTTCCAGAAGAACCGTGGCAAAATACAGAGATGAGCTGGGAATACTATCCTCATCGAAACGAAAGCGTTATTAATAGAGAATAATCATAAAATCCTGGATAATTCCGGGATTTTGTTATAAATTTATATAAAGTTTATATAAAGTATTGAAAAACGAAAGGACGTTTAGTATACTGAAACAGGGGGTAATATTATGATAAACAACATGGAAGTATTAAAGAAAAAAACAAAAATCATATGCACACTTGGGCCGGCATGCGACAGCGAAAATGTGCTGAAGGAAATGCTGGAAAAGGGAATGAATGCAGCTCGTTTCAACTTTTCCCACGGAACCCATCAGGAGCACAGGGAAAGACTTCTGAGATTCCTGAAGGTAAGAGATGAGCTGGGAATTCCGGCGGCCACCATTCTTGACACAAAGGGTCCCGAAATCAGAACGGGAAATATTTATGGTCAGATTGAACTAAAGGAGGGGCAGGCTTTTTCCCTGTACTGTGAGGGAAACGATGGAAATGAAAACGGCGTTTCAGTCAGCTATGTCTGCCTTTGCGATGAGGTGAAACCCGGAGGACTTATTCTGATAGATGACGGGAAAATCAGACTGGAGGTTACCGGCATTGAAGGTTCGGTAATCCGCTGCAAAGTTCTGTGCGGAGGGATACTTTCCAGTCATAAAGGAGTTAATGTTCCCGGAGTTCACGTGGGCCTGGAATATCTGACAGAACAGGATAAAAGCGATGTGCTGTTTGGAATTGAACAGGGCTTCAATTACATAGCTGCATCCTTTACCAGAAATGCTGAGGATGTTAGAGCGTTGAGGAACCTGCTGGATGAAAACGGCGGAGAGAATATTGGAATCATCGCCAAAATTGAGAACCAGGAAGGCGTGGATAATTTCGGGGAAATTCTTGAATTATCGGACGGAATCATGGTTGCCAGAGGCGACATGGGAGTGGAAATAGACTACTCGATTCTTCCGGGAGTTCAGAAACGAATCATAAAGGAATGCAGCAGGCATGGAAAGGTTGTAATAACCGCCACACAGATGCTGGATTCAATGATGGGAAATCCAATGCCAACGAGAGCGGAAATTACCGATGTGGCCAATGCGGTGTTTGATGGATCCTCAGCAGTCATGCTTTCCGGCGAAACTGCTGCAGGAAAATATCCGGCACTTACGGTTGAAACCATGGCAAAGATCGTATGTCAGGCAGAGAAGGATCTGTTCGCAGACGGCAGATGCCAGGGACAGGCAGACAAATCACAGCATAAGGAAAATACCGCTTATGCCATTGGACATGCAGCCTGTACAACCGCAGCGGACATTGAAGCAAAGGCTCTGGCGGCCATAACGGCATCCGGATATACAGCCAGAATGATGGCTAAATTCAGACCTTCGCAGCCTATTGTGGGAGTGACACCATACAGAAATGTATATCACAGTATGTCCATTATCTGGGGTGTGATTCCGATCATGGATACAACAGAAGAAAACTGGGAAGCTCTGCACCAGACAACTATGAAAAAAATCAGAGAACTGGGCATAGCGGAATCTGGGGAATATGTGGTTACCAGTGCAGGAATTCCGTTCAATATCAAGGGAAATACCAACATTCTGAGAGTGGATAAAATCAACTGAATATGCTATAATCAGACCAAGTGGGCCTATCTGGAACATGGGCCTTATGTGTAAGATACAGTTATATTATTAAAATGGATAACCAGGAGGTAAGAGTATGGCTATCAAAGTTGGAATTAGTGGTTTCGGTCGTATTTCACGTTTGGCAATTCGTACATCAATGGATATGCCTGACATTGAAATTGCAGGAATCAATTATCGCGGTGCAGAAGAACAGGGTCTGGAATATCTGCTTTATCAGTTAAAATATGACTCAACATTCGGACGTTTTCCAAGAGAACTTGGAATCTATGAAGGAGGACTGCTGATTGACGGCAAGAAGGTTCCGGTTGCAAGTGCTGCAGATCCTAAGGACGCTCCTTGGGGAGAATGGGGTGCTGAGTATATCGTTGAAGGAACAGGCGCATACAACACAGCAGCAAAAGCACAGGCTCATCTGGACGGCGGAGCAAAGAAGGTTATCATTACAGCTCCTGCAAAGGATGATTCACCTACATTCGTAGTTGGTGTTAACCATAATGAATATACAAGTGACATGAACGTTGTTTCAAACGCATCATGTACTACAAACTGCCTGGCTCCTATGTGCAAGGTTCTGCAGGACAATTTCGGAATCGAGCAGGGACTTATGGCAACAATCCATGCAGCTACTTCAAAGCAGACAGTTGTTGACAAGAAAAACATGAAGGACTGGAGAATCGGAAGATCCGTCTTCAATAATATCATTCCTACAACTACAGGTGCTGCAAAGGCAGTTGCAAAGGTTATTCCACAGCTTAAGGGAAAGATGACAGGTCTGGCATACAGAGTTCCTACTGCTGACGTTTCAGTAGTTGACCTGAATGTTGTACTTGAACAGGATACAACTCTTGAAGAAGTAAATGCAGCAATGAAGAGAGCTTCAGAAAATGAACTGAAGGGAATACTGAAGTATGTTGATGATCAGTGCGTAACTTTGGATTTTGTTGGTGAAACATGCACTTCAATTTACGATGCTACAATGGGTATCGCACTGAACGATGAATTCTTCAAACTGATTGCTTACTATGATAATGAATATGGCTATGCAACAAAGGTTATGGAACTGATCAGACATATGTATTCTGTAGATCATAAATAAGTGAAATAAAGAAAGGACTTAGTTATGAAGAAAACAGTTAGAGACGTAGAAGTAAAGGGAAAGAAGGTTCTGTGCCGTTGTGACTTCAATGTTCCTATGAAGGACGGAGCAATTGCTGACGACTTCAGAATCGTAAGTTCTCTTCCAACTATTAAATATCTGATTGAAAACGGAGCAAAGGTTATTCTCATGTCACACATGGGTAAGCCAAAGGGAGAGCCAAAGCCTGAACTTTCACTGGCTCCTGTAGCAGCAAGACTTTCAGAGCTTCTGGGACAGGAAGTGAAGTTCAAGTCATGCCCGGTTGTTGTCTGCGACACAATTAAGGAAATGGCTGACGGGCTTGCTGATGGTGAAGTAATGCTCCTGGAAAACACAAGATACAGAGCAGAAGAAACAAAGAGTGAGGAACCGTTCACAGGTGAACTGGCAGCTCTTGGTGAACTGTTTGTTAATGACGCATTCGGTACTGCTCACAGAGATCACAGTTCAACTGCAGGTCTGGCAAGATACTTACCTGCCGTATCAGGATTCCTTATTGAGAAGGAAGTTAAATTCCTGGGAGATGCGGTTGAAACTCCTGAAAGACCTTTCGTTGCCATTATGGGCGGCGCCAAGGTTGGAGACAAGATCCCTGTAATCGAGAATCTGATGAAGAAGGTTGATACCATTATCATTGGCGGCGGAATGATGTACACATTCTTCAAGGCCAAGGGCTATGAAATCGGAACATCAATTCTGGATGCAGACAGTGTTGAGCTTTCGAAGGAGCTTCTGGCAAAGGCAGAAGCAGCCGGCGTGAAGATTATGCTTCCTGTTGATACAGTCTGCACTGATGATTTCGAAGCAAACAACAGGATTGAAGCATTTGACGCTGATAAGATGCCTGCAGACATGATGGGCATGGATATCGGACCAAAGACTATTGAACTTTACAAGGCAGAAATAGCAGCTGCCAGAACAGTTGTATGGAACGGACCTATGGGTGTATTTGAAAATCCTAAGTTCGAAGCCGGAACAAAGGCAGTTGCCCAGGCTCTGGCTGATTCAGCAGCAGTAACAGTTATCGGCGGAGGAGACTCGGCGGCAGCTGTTGAGCAGTTTGGCCTGAAGGATAAGATGACTCACGTCTCAACAGGAGGCGGAGCATCAATGGAATTCCTTGAAGGTAAAGTTCTCCCTGGAATAGACTGCATAGAAGAAAAATAATTTTTTTACATAAACACAAGGGAGGATATCTAAAATGAGAATACCGCTTATAGCTGGTAACTGGAAAATGTTCAAGACAAAAGCAGAGGCTGTTGCTTTTGCAGAAGAATTCAAGTCCCTTTATGGAGGAACCGATGTACAGGCTGCAATCTGCGCACCGTACACAAACCTTGAGGCTCTGGTAGAGATTTTCAGGGGAACAGGAATCGGTGTGGGAGCACAGAATGTTCACTTTGAGGACGAAGGCGCTTTCACCGGAGAAATTTCGGTGAAGATGCTTGAGGAAATCGGCGTTGATTTCTGTATCGTAGGTCACTCTGAAAGAAGACAGTACTTCGCGGAAACAGATGAAACCGTAAATCTGAAAATCAGGAAGCTGCTGACGGGACCCATTAGACCGATCATGTGCGTTGGCGAGAGTCTTGAGCAGAGAGATTCAGGCGTACTGTTTGATTTCGTGAAGAGCCAGCTTGAGGGCGGACTTTCAGGAATCGCTCCTGAAGATATGAAAAAGATTGTAGTTGCATATGAGCCTATATGGGCAATTGGCACAGGCAGAAATGCTTCACCTGAACAGGCTGAAGAAATGTGCGCTTTCATAAGGCAGACTCTCATTGACATGTACGATGAGGAAACAGCTGATGAAGTAATCATTCAGTATGGCGGAAGTGTTAAGCCTGCAAATGCAACGGAAATTATGAATCAGGATGAAATAGATGGAGCTCTGGTTGGCGGAGCATCACTGAAGGCACCTGACTTTATGCAGATAATTGATTTTTAAGGAGGAATAAAATGGCTTATATTGAAGATGTTCTGGCAAGAGAAGTGCTGGATTCAAGAGGTAATCCTACAGTAGAAGTTGAGGTCCTGCTTGATGACGGAACTGAGGGAAGAGCGATTGTTCCATCAGGTGCATCAACAGGAGTACACGAAGCTGTAGAGCTGAGAGACGGTGACGATAGCAGATATCTGGGCAAGGGAACTCTCACAGCAGTTAAAAATGTAAACGATATTATCGCTGACGAGGTAATCGGATGGGATCCGTTTGACCAGCCTGGCCTTGACAAAATGCTCATCGAACTGGATGGAACTCCAAACAAGGGCAAGCTTGGTGCAAATGCAATCCTGGGAGTTTCAATGGCAACGGCAAGAGCTGCAGCAGAATCAATCGGAATGCCTCTGTTCCAGTATCTGGGTGGAGTAAACGGCAAGATTCTGCCAACACCAATGATGAACATTCTCAATGGTGGTTCACATGCTGATAATACAGTAGATATTCAGGAATTCATGATTATGCCTGTGGGAGCTAAATCATTCAGAGAAGCTCTGAGAATGGGTGCTGAAACATTCCACAACCTGAAAAAGATTCTGAAGGCAAAGGGTATGAATACTGCAGTTGGTGATGAAGGCGGATATGCACCAAATCTGGCAACAAATGAAGAAGCAATTCAGGTTATCGTGGAAGCTATCGAAAAGGCCGGATACAAGCCTGGCGACGATATCAGAATCGCACTGGACTGTGCAGCAAGTGAATTCTATGATGAAGAAAAGAACGTATATGACTGGAAGGGCGAAGGCAGAGTAATGACTGCAGCTGAACTGGTTGAGTTCTATGAAGGAATCTGTGAAAAGTATCCGATCATTTCAATTGAAGACGGTATGGCTGAAGACGACTGGGACGGATGGAAGCTCATGACAGAAAAGCTGGGCAGAAAGATCCAGATTGTTGGAGACGACCTGTTCGTAACAAATACTGAAAGACTTAAGATGGGTATTGAAAAGAAGGCTGCAAATTCAATTCTGATTAAGGTTAACCAGATCGGTACGCTGACAGAAACATTCGATGCCATCGAAATGGCAAAGAAGGCAGGTTTCACAGCAGTAGTATCACACAGATCAGGCGAAACAGATGACACAACAATTGCAGACATCGTTGTCGGTCTTAACGCAGGCCAGATTAAGACCGGTTCACTGTCAAGAACTGACCGTATCGCTAAGTACAACCAGCTTCTGAGAATTGAAGAACTTCTTGGAGAAGCTGCAGAATATGCAGGAATGGATGCATTCTACAATATCAAATAAAAACAATACAGTTTAGAGCCGGGATTCAGTTCACAGTTTCCCGGCTCTTTTTCGTTGCGCGGCATACTTTATTTTTTAATAATAAACGGTTGATTTGATTTGGCCTCTGTGATAAACTGTTTTAGTTAATAAAGCAAGGAGGAAACCCAATGAGTTTAGCTCTTAAAATCGTACTTTTAATAGCTAGTATCGTACTGATTATCAGCATTCTGCTGCAGTCAAGCAATAGCGCCGGCCTGTCAGGCTCAATCGGCGGTGGAGCTGAGCAGCTTTTTGGTAAGAAGAGAAGCTCAGGATACGATGCCATTCTCAGCAAGATTGCTACAGTGACAGCAATTCTGTTCATTGTTATTTCAATCCTGCTGTGTGCTATTGAATAAATTTAGTTTATATTATTAATTTTTATTATTTTGCATAATATTGACTTTCGTAAGGGGTATCGTTTCGATACCTCTTATGTGGTGTTATAGGATTGTATTTTTTTGAAGCTTCCGATTTAACGGAGTAAAGTGAAATGCATTATAACCTGCCACAGAGAAGGCGCAATATGCAAGAGGGAGGTATTATAACATGAAAGCATTAGCAGTGATTGCTGTATGTGCAGCAATCGTTGGCCTGGTTGTAGCTCTTATCCTGGCAATGTGGATTAAGAACTCAGAACAGGGAACAGACAGAATGAAGGAAATCTCCGGATTCATTAGAGAAGGTGCATTTGCATTTCTGAAGAGAGAGTACAAGATTATGGCAATCGTAATCATCGTGCTGGCTCTGGCAATCGGATTCGGACTCCAGAGTGTAACAACAGCTATTCTGTACATCTTCGGCGCAGTACTGTCAGTACTTGCAGGATTCTTCGGAATGAACGTTGCTACATGGGGTAATGTAAGAACTGCAAACGCAGCTAAGGAATCAGGCATGAACAAGGCTCTGAAGATCGCATTCAGATCAGGCGCAGTAATGGGTCTGGCTGTAGCAGGTCTCGGACTGTTCGGACTGGGAATCATAGTTGTAAGTCTTGATCTGGCCACAGTTGTACAGTGTGTAACAGGCTTCGGTTTCGGAGCTTCATCAATGGCACTGTTCGGACGTGTTGGTGGCGGTATCTACACAAAGGCTGCAGACGTAGGTGCAGACCTGGTTGGTAAGGTTGAAGCAGGAATCCCTGAGGACGACCCACGTAACCCTGCAGTTATTGCAGATAACGTAGGCGACAACGTAGGTGACGTTGCAGGTATGGGTTCTGACCTTTATGAATCATACTGTGGATCAATCATCTCAGCTATCACTCTGGCAGCTGTAGCTGCAGGAGCATCCGGCGGACTGTTTGACGAAGCAACAGCAGCCATGTTCCCACTGATTATGGCAGCAGTTGGTATCATCGCATCAGTAATCGGAATTCTGCTGGTTAGAGGTAAGGAGGGTTCAAACCCTGCTAACGCTCTTAATGCTGGAACATACATTGCAAGTGGAATCGTAGTAATCGTATCAATCATCCTTTCAAAGGTTATGCTTGGCAGCTTCTCATTCGCAGTTGCTATCATTGCTGGACTGATTGTAGGCGTAGCTATTGGTAAGATCACTGAGATCTACACTTCAGAAGATTACAAATCAGTTAAGAAGATTGCAGAACAGTCACAGACTGGTTCAGCAACAACTATCATTTCAGGTCTGGGCGTTGGCATGATGTCAACAGTATGGCCTATCATCTGCATCTCAGTAGGTATCTTCGCTGCTTACTTCGCAACTGAAACAGTTGGAACAGGCATGGGAATGTACGGTATCGCACTGGCAGCAGTTGGTATGCTGTCAACTACAGGAATGACAGTAGCAGTTGATGCTTACGGTCCTGTATCCGACAACGCCGGCGGAATCGCTGAAATGGCAGAACTTCCTGAAGACGTTAGAAACATTACAGACAAGCTTGATGCAGTTGGTAACACAACAGCAGCTATCGGTAAGGGATTCGCTATCGGATCCGCTGCTCTGACAGCTCTGGCTCTGTTCGCATCATATGCAGCAGTAACTGGTCTTTCAACAGTTTCACTGCTGAGCCCAATCGTTATCATCGGACTGTTTATCGGAGCTATGCTTCCGTTCATGTTCTCAGCTTTCACAATGAATTCAGTTGGTAAGGCTGCTAACCAGATGATCGAAGAAGTAAGAAGACAGTTCAGATCAGACGAAGGTATCCTGGCTGGAACATCCAAGCCTGACTATGCACACTGCGTTGACATTTCAACTCAGGCTGCTCTGAAGGAAATGATCGTTCCTGGTCTCATGGCAATCATTGCACCTCTGGCAGTTGGTATCATTCTTGGACCAGAAGCTCTGGGCGGAATGCTGGCAGGCGCTCTGGCAGCAGGCGTACTGCTTGCTCTGATGATGGCTAATGCAGGCGGCGCATGGGATAATGCAAAGAAGTACGTTGAAGGTGGAGCATACGGTGGTAAGGGTTCAGATACTCACAAGGCTACAGTAGTAGGCGACACAGTAGGTGACCCGTTCAAGGATACATCCGGTCCATCAATCAACATCCTGATCAAGCTGATGACTATCGTATCAGTAGTATTCGCACCACTGTTCGTAGCAATCGGCGGAATCATCGGCTAATCATATTACTTGATGAGAAATCAGATAATAAAAAAGGGGCTTTCAAAAAGCCCCTTTTTTATTATCTGTTTTTTAGGTATTGCGTTTAATATATTATCAGAGATGTACTAATGATGTCTTCCCCAGAAGGATCTGGTGAACAGAATGATTATTGTAAACAGCTCAAGTCTTCCAACTATCATGACCATTGCCAGATATATTTTAAGGGCAGGGTGGAAGAAGGAGAAGTTTCCTATGGTTGCTCCGTATCCGAATGTTGCACCTGTATTGGACAGCATGCAGAGAACGGATGTTATGGAGGTTTCCATGTCGAAGCCCTGAAGTGAAAGTATCAGAGCTGATCCCAGCAGTATTGCCATAAAGGTGAATACGAAGGCTGTGATACTTGCTACAACAGGAGCAGGGATGCTGGACTTACCCACTTTAACTGCAACAACAGAACGAGGGTGTATGCGGCGCACACAGCCTCTGGCTACCATCTTCAGCATAACCAGAACACGGATTACCTTCATTGAACCGGCAGTGGATGCGGAACATCCGCCGATGAACATCAGTGTCAGCAGAATCAGCTGGCAGATTGCCGGCCATGCCACATATGGAGTTCTGACATATCCTGCAGTTGAGGCGAAGCTTGCAACCTGGAAGAATGAGTTTCTCAGAGCACTGCCAAATTCCTGGTTGTTGAACATCATCAGACCTATTGTACAGATTGCCGTTGAAGAGGCGATGATTATGGCATATGCACGGAGTTCAATATCCTTCAGGAAGTATGAGAACTTACCTGTAATGATGTAGTGGTAAAGTATGAAGTTTACTGATGCCAGCAGACAGAATGCTGATATTACCAGCTCAATATACACGCTGTTGTAATATGAGATGCCTGCAGTATGAACAAGCAGTCCTCCGGTACTTATGCTTCCCAGAGTGGTGATAACTCCATCATATACAGGCATTTTGCCTGAAAGCATCAGGAGAATGAACTCCAGGATTGTAAAAGTGATATATGTAATGTAAAGTGCACGGGCAGAGTCGCTCATGCGCACGGTTGTCTTCTGGAAAACAGGACCCGGTGTTTCTGCACGGGCAATAACCTGTCCATTGATGCCAAGAGCGGGAAGCAGGGAAATTACGAATACAAGGATTCCCATGCCGCCCATCCAGTGGGAGATGGCCTTCCACAGAAGCAGGGCTCTGCAGGATTCCAGATCCCCGTTAAAGGCAGTGCAGCCTGTGGTGGTAAATCCGGAAGCGGATTCAAAGAATGCATTTGCAAAGTTTGAGGTATATCCGCAGGTAATGAAAGGAACTGTCCCCAGCAGGGAGGCCAGTATCCAGCAGGAAGCCACAACAAGATAGCCCTCTCTGGCACCGAAACGTGAACGGCCGGGGCGAACTGTAAGCAGCACAACAAAAGCAAGGAAGATGGTTCCTGCAGCAGAAAGGCCGAAGCCTCTTGCTGCCCGGGCATCTCCTGCTATGCCGGCGTAAATCAGCGGAATAATCTCAGCTATTCCTATGATCAGTATTATGATGCCAAGAATTCTGATGATGGCTTTGTAGTTTGTTACTTTTGT
>JAKSSH010000015.1 GCA_024403155.1 Clostridia bacterium
TTTCCTCCTATAACGTGCTTTAGTACAGTTTTCGCTATGCTTGTACAAGGGGTTCAATGCTTGAAATTTCAACGCGTACAGTGGTTTTGCTTGCTTCGTACACGCTTTAGTGTGTTTCCATATAGCTACGCACAATAAAATTTCAGCGAATCCCTTCGCCCCCGATCGAGTGGGGACAATTCTCCGTGGAAATTCTCCGATAGCGCGGTAACTTCCCACTTCTTCGCCTTACACAAGCTCTAACATCATAACAAATGCAGAATGCAAAATCAAGTGTTTTTTCAAATTAATTTTTAACCTTTTAATAGGCCAAAACACAGTGTTTTCAAGGGTTTTCAGCCCTTGCTCTTGTACACCGTTTACGGTGTGTCTATCAGCTAGTGCAAAACCAGCCCAAACTTTATTTTTTCCCCAATATATAGTGTTTTCAATATAAAAGCTGATGCCACAAATGACATCAGCTTACATTATATATAATTTTCAGTGTTTATTTAGAAGCCCAGAGGCTCATTTACCATGATTACGTGCATTCTGTCTTTAATGCTTGAAAATCTGGTAATAATGGTATGGCAGCAGATGGTGTTGCCCAGAGACAGGCATTCTCCACATTTGCCTGTAGCTGCACACGGAGTCTTCTTGGCAAGGCGCAGGCAGTTTGGCGGACATGCATCACACTTGATTCTGTCCACTGCATCATCTACGCTCTCAACGATCTTATTGGAACCAACAACGAAGATAACCTTGTCAGGTCCCCAGATTACTGCAGCCATTCTGTTTCCTGTTCCGTCGATATTGACAATCTCACCATCCAGTGTAATGGCATTGGCACTGGTAAGCATAACATCTGCAAAGAAAGTCTTTCTCTTTGTTTCCTTCTGCACTTCCGGATCAGCTGATGCGAAAGCATCCAGATAGGTATAATTGCCCTCTCGAAGAATCGGAATGATTCCAATCTGGTTCATGGTCTCACTTCCGCCCTTTCCTACTGTGGCTCCCTCCGGAATAAGATCCATTGCCAGCTTCAGCGCCTCTTCCTTGTTTTCTGCGTAATATCCTGTGATGTCTCTCTTTTCAAGATTCTTGATTACTGTCTCGATTTTTACCCTGTTTGCCTTCTTTACATTATCAATCTTAATCATAAATTAACCTCCTTTATGAAATCCACTGCCGCGGCCACCGCCGATTCCGCTGCAGTTTTAAAATCGGTTCCGTTAATCAGCTCCAGTATCAGCTGTGCCGAAAGCACATCTCCTGCCCCTCTTGTTGCTGTTGTGGACGGAAACTGCTGCTCCGGCTTGATGATACCGCTCTGCGGACCTTCCTTGTAATACAGGCCGCCTCCCTTGAGCGTGATTATGGTTTTTGAAGTTCCGCGATTTTCGAAGGCCTCCCCTGCGGACATAAGCTGATCAAGTCCCAGCACCTGCTGTGAGCTCATGGCTTCAGCCTCCATTCTTCCCGGCATGACACATTCAGCCTTCAGCGAGCTTTCTGCAAAAGCATACCCACCCTGTATTGAAGCCGGATCGAAATAGATCGGGCACTTGTCACCATACTTCTCTGAAATATAGTTAAGGGTTTCCACAGGAATGCTTCCATCCGCGAAGATGGCCTCAGCACCATTTATAATGCCTTCTGCTTCATCAATTAATTCCGGCGTAATCTCCCTGGCAAGTTTCATATTATCCCTTGCGAAATCAAGGTCCCCCAGAATGTTTACTATTTCCACTCCAACAGGTGTGGTGCCCTCCAGAGTTTTCACTGCAGAGATATCCACTCCTGCCTCACTAAGCTCACACCTTGCAGCAAGACCCAAAGCATCATTTCCAACAACTGAAACGAATGCGGTTTCTGTCTTAGGTGCCAGAATGCGGGCAACATTATATGCACAGCCACTGCAGCTAACCTGAATGTCTGTATCCTCTTCTGCATCTATTGGAGCATAGCCACCGAAATCCTTGGCTCCCAGACCAACCTGATCCCAGTAGTTCTCGTTGGCCTGTTCCTGCATTTTCTGCCGATAGTAAGCCTCGAATCTGGCATCAAGCGGATCAGCTTCAGCCTGACTGCCTTGGCATGAATCCTCATTTCCCATGTTATTGATGTCAATTCCTGCAGCCAGCAGTGCCTCTTCATCCTGCTTTCTCTGTTTCTCTATGTCTCTTTCCGGCGGCGCCATCTTGATGCGCACCCTTGTTTTCACTCCGCCTATTACAGCAATCATTCTGCGAATACGCTCCCTCCGATAAATTCTCTGATGATAGAGTTGTTTGGAATATCCTTCTCTTCTTCTATTTCTCTGAAGAACCTGAGGAATTCCATCAGCCTTACTGCCTCACTGTATTCAGGTTCTTCAGGCTTGATTTCTTCAAGCAAAGCCACCGCATACTTTTTAAGGATGCTTGTCTCGTATGCCAGAGTTGAATTGAACAGCACATCAGCCTCCCCGTTATATGGGAATATGTTCTTGTTTTCCCCTTCCCTTACCTTTGGCCAGTCTCTTATCGTGCCGGCTGCACTGTGTCCTCTGCACTTGTAATCACGGACCATTCTTCTCAGCATTCTGGCATCTGTTGTGGGCACCCTGTTCTGAGTATCAATGTTGATTTGAGTAAGTGGACTGATGTAAATCTTGAATTTCTCCTTGTCATCAATCTGTTCTGTAAGTTTGCCGTTCAGAGCATGTATTCCCTCTATTACTATTGGCTGATTTTTTTTGATTCTGGTAAGTCTTCTGCCAAAGTGTTTCTTGCCATCAATGAAATCAAATTCAGGAATATCCACTTCCTTTCCTGCCAGCAGATCGTTCATGTTGCTTGAGAACAGATCGATGTCCAGAGCGTTAAGGTTCTCGTAATTCTTTTCGCCGTTCTCATCAACCGGGGTGTCTACTCTTTCTACAAAGTAGTCATCTGTTCCCATGTATAAAGGCACTAGTCCCAATACTCTCAGCTGAATGCAGAGTCTCTTGGCAAATGTGGTTTTTCCTGATGACGAAGGCCCTGCAATGAGAATTATTCTCTTGGAGCCGGTTTTAATCATGTCGGCTATTTCTGCAATCTTCTTCTCGTGAAGAGCTTCGGACAGCAAAATCATGTCCTTGCCGCCGCCGTTTTCAATTGTGCGGTTAAGGTCAGCAACATTCTGAGCATCCAGAAGGCCGAGCCATTCATGTTCCTCTGCAAAAGCTCCATAAATCTTATTGTCATCCACATATTCAGGAATCTTATTCGGATTGCTGTAATGAGGGAATCTGAGAAGTATTCCCCTCCTGTATTTGTGCAACTCAAAGAGTTTAATGTATCCCGTTGAAGGAACCATCGGTCCGAAAAAGTAATTGATATAGTTTCCAATTCTGTAAAACGTGGCCTTATAGTCATCGACTTCACATTTAGCAAGAAGCTCAGCCTTTTCGGGATATCCGTACTCCTTCCATCTGGCTACGCCCTCTTTCTTTGAAACCACCTCCTTTTCGATCGGCAGATTCTCCTCCACAATCTGTCTCATGCGGGCTTCAATTGCATCAATATATTCCTGTTCAATGGCATTGGAAAGAGCCTTCCGTGTTTCTTCATCTGCATTTGCTCCCGGAATGATTCTGGTGAAGAATCCTTTGTTGAGAGAGTTCTCTATCTTTACTCTGATTCCATGAAGTCCCTGTGCCTCGAACACGTCTCTTGCTGCCGTAATGTATATCAGGGTAAGACTTCTCTGATAAACCAGATCTGCCGCATGGGTTCTCATGTCCAGAAGTTCAACTCTGTCGCCCTCCTGTATCTGACCTGTCAGTTCGGTATCAATACCGTTAACTCTGGCCAGCAGGAAGTCGTATTCGTCCTTCTGTTCAGCTGCAATGTCCTCAAGCAGCATGCTTGTTACTTCAGTTTCTTTGTATTCGCCCTTTGGGTCTTTTTTTAATAGTATATTCATGTCATAAGTATAACATAATTTTGTAAATAGTATATTGACAAATACTGGAAATAATGGTACTATCTTACTGTCACAAAACACCTGATATATTTCAAGCTTTTGCGCGGAAGGGGCGCAAGGAAAGGAGATTAGAAATCATGGCAATGAATGAAGGCAATGAGGTCACTTTTGATATCATTGAAGAAATCGGTATCATCAGTACTCAGGAAACAGGATGGACCAGAGAACTGAATCTGGTTCGCTGGAACGGAGGTGTCGAGAAATACGATATCCGGGAATGGGACCCTTATCATGAGAGAATGTCCAGAGGAATCACCCTTAAGGAAGATGAAATGAGACGAATTCTGGAACTCATGAAGAGAAGACGTTCCAAGGCATGGAATCGCAAGAACTCCACCACTGCTCCTGCAGATGTGGCCAGAGACATGGCGACTGAATCCGAATCCTCTGAAGACGATATGTTCCAGGATGAAGAGTAGGAGACAACAAAAAAGGGGCTGTTGCACTCAATAATTAGTGCAGCAGTCCCTTCTTCTTTTCTGAAGAAATGGTTCGGGACAATTTTTATGACTAAAAACACATCATTCTCTCAATTTTAGCCATAAATTTCGTTCCTATCTATAAATCCGTATTATTTATAGCCTTCTTATCCCAGCAGTTCTTTTATAACCGGCGGCAGCATTGCACACTTCTCCTCTGAGATTGATGCCACTGATACGCGAAGACCCTTTGCCAGCGGAACAAGGAATATGTCCCTTGCCTCCAGTTTCTTTGACAGTCCGTCCGGGTCATCGCATGGAATGCTGATGAAGAAGCCTGCATCATATGGCACGATTTCCAGTCCGCATTCCTCTGCGGCCTTGCTGAATGCAGCGCCACGTCTTATAAGCATGTTTCTGTATCCTTCACGTTCTTCGTTAACTCTCTTAAGGAGCTCAGGATCCTCATATACTCTTGAAAGTATAATCTGCCCAATGCGGGCGCTGTTAGACCAGGAACCTCTGGACGAGTATTCGCAGACCCTCTTGAACTCTGCAGCAATCTCGGGTGTTTTGGCCACACAGATCATGGCGCCGCAGCGTGCACCGTAGATGGCAAATGTCTTGCTCAGGCTGTATGCCACGATAGGGAGCACGTTTTCAGGGAGTTCCTCCAGCTTAGGAAGAAATCTTCTGTACTCTTCCTCATCACCTGCAAAGTCAATATACGCAGCATCAACCAGCAGCGCAATTGGTTTGCCTGCTTTAGCCGCTTCACTTAATACGGCTATTACATTGTCCCAGTCTTCCAGTGTCAGGGAATATCCTGTTGGATTATGAGCCGGTGTGTTCAGTATGATAACCAGTGATTCCTGCTCTGAAAGCAGCTGGTTTGTTTTTGCACGGAATGATTCCACATTAAACTTTCTGTCCTCTGTAAAGAGCCGGAAGGTTGCAATGCTTCTTCCGATTTCTCCCGCAATTGTATTATACGGAGCCCAGTGCCAGTCGGAGGTAAGGATCTGATCTCCCGGTTCCGAGTAGTTTGAAATCACATTACGAAGAGACCCGGTTCCCCCCGGAGTAGCCACTGCTTCAATGTGACCGGCAGGTCTGTGCGTTCCAAAAGCAGCTTTCTTTACCGCTTCTCTGAAGGGCTGAATGCCTCCGATTGGTGCATATTCTGCGTAGTCCTTCGGCGAAAGCTGTCTGTACACCTTGTCCACAGACTCCAGAACCACCAGATCTCCCTCATCATCAAGCAGAGCCCCTATGGTTCCATTAACAACAGCATCCTTGCCCTTGGCGGCAATCGATGCTTTGGCTCTGTTTGAAATTCCGAAAATCTTGTCTTCCTGTGGAATGCTTCTGCCGTTTTTTCTGGCTAATATATACTCTCCCACTTTTGTATCTCCTTACTATCTGTTTTTATTTACTATGGCTTTTATGTAATTTATGTTCTTGCCTCTGCCACTGAACTTGTCCTCGTATTCTGTTGTAACACAGGCGGACTCATATGTACAGTCCTCAGCATGCAGGTCTCTTGTAAGTTCCGTAACTTTAAGTCTTGTTCCGGAGTTTGAATCGTGAATCTCAGGAAGACTTCTGCTGTCTCTGCTTCCTCCGGATACTCTCTCATCCTCGGCGCTTGGCTCCCAGTCAGCCTCTTCACAAAGCCTGAACTCCTCCACGGAAAACTCAAACAGATCATCGTTATCCGTCTTGAATTCTATGAAACCCCCGTCTCTTACTGCCCAGGCATAATCCATCAGGCGAATGTGGTGAGTGAGCCTTCTCTTGGCATGTCTCTCCTTTGGCCAGGGATCGCTGAAGTTCAGATAAACTCCCGCCAGCTGATTTTCTGTGAAGAAGTCCTTCATGCTGTTCACGAAGCAGCATGCGAATTTCAGATTCTCCAGTTCACCGTTTACTCCCAGAAGTTTCTCTTCTCCGGGAACGTTTTCCGGCCACTCAGCCTTTCCTGAAACTGCTCTGGCTTTTTCTGCAGCCCTCAGGATAACGGTTTCCTGTCCCTCGATTCCGATAAAGTTGCTTGCCTGATCCTTCAGGGCTTTTTTGATAATGAACTGTCCCTTGCCGCAGCCTATCTCCACGTACAGGTCTTTCTCCTGCGCAAAGGCAGACTGCCATGTCTCAGGATCCACATCCTTCAGTATTATGTCCTTGCAAAGCGCAAGTCTTTTTTCCAGGTCTTTAGCTTTTCTCTGTCTCATGTCTATTATCTATCCCATAAATACTCTCTGTAGAATTATAAGTGCCAGGAATACCATGAACAGCAATGCTGCCACCAGATCCCTGCTTCCCATTTTCATTTCATTCATTCTTGTTCTCTTGACGCTTCCCCCGTAGCATCTGGCCTCCATAGCCATTGCCAGATCCTGGGCGATTCTGAAGGCGCTGATAAACAGCGGAACCAGAATAGGCACCAGAGCCTTTGCGCGGCGAAGGATATTGCCGCTTTCGAAATCCGCGCCTCTTGCCTGCTGAGCCTTGATAATCTTATCCGTCTCCTCCAGAAGTGTAGGTATGAATCTGAGGGCGATTGTCATCATCATGGCCAGTTCATGTGCCGGCAGGCCAAGCTTTTTGAAAGGGGAAAGCAAAGCCTCTATTCCATCCGTGAGGCCGATAGGTCTTGTTGTGAGAGTCAGCATGGATGAACCGATGATAAGCAGCACCAGCCTGATTCCCATGAATGCAGCGGTTCTCAGTCCCTCTCGGGTAATGTGAAGGAATCCCATCTGCCAGAGCACTTCGCCCTTTATCATGAACATGTTGATAAGCAGGGTGAATGCTATTATCAGCAATACAGGTTTCAGTCCTCTCCAGATAAACTTCCTTGGAACCTTCGAAATGATAATAACCGCTTCAAGCGCCACAAAGGCAACTATGAATCCCGAGAATTTGTGAATCACAAATAGCGCTACTATGTAAAGCAGCGTTGCCAGAATCTTGACTCTGGGATCAAGCTTATGTATCCAGGAGCTTCCCGGATAGTATTGTCCAAGGGTTATGTCTCTTATCATTTCCTGACTTTAGCGATTTCCTCTGCGGCCTCTTCAATTGTGAGGCAGATTTCGTTTATGTTCATGCCGGCCTTCCTAAGCCTTGAAGTTATCTCGGCCGCATCAGGCAGTGCCAGTCCCATCGACTTCAGTTCTTCCTCACGGGCAAATACTTCCTTCGGTGTTCCGTTCATTGCAAGTCTGCCCTTATCCATTACAAGAACTCTGTCGCATATCCGTGCGATGTCGTTCATGTTGTGGGAAACAAGTATTACAGTTCTATTCCCCTGTCCGTGTATTCCTGTTACCAGATTCAGAATATCCTGATGAGCCTTAGGATTAAGTCCCGCTGTTGGCTCGTCAAGAATGAGCACATCCGGATTCATTGCAATTACTCCCGCGATTGCCACACGTCTTTTCTGACCCCCGGACAGTTCGAAAGGTGACATGTTCTTTATGGCATCGTAATCCAATCCAACAGCCGTAATTGACTGACGGACTCTTTCGTCTATCTCCTCCTGTGACAGTCCCAGATTCTTTGGGCCGAAGGCCACATCCTTGGCAACTGTTTCCTCAAACAGCTGATACTCAGGATACTGGAATACCAGACCAACCTTCTTTCTCACCTCTATCATGGATGTCTTCTTGTCCGTAATGTCCAGGCCGTCCACGATAATGGTTCCTGTCTTTGGCTTAAGCAGCCCGTTAAGATGCTGCAGCAGCGTGGACTTTCCCGAACCGGTGTGGCCGATGATTCCCACGAATTCGCCGTCACCTGCTGTGAAAGAAACATCCTCCAGAGCTTTCTGCTGGTGCGGAAGATCTTCGCTATATATATGTGTCAGATTTTTTACTTCTATCACTTTATCAGCTCCTCCACCAGCACTTCAGTTGTAAGGATGTCTTCAGGAAGTTCTATGCCCTTTTCTCTAAGTGCAGATGCCAGTGCTACAGGTGCAGGCACGTCAAGACAAAAAGCCTTCAGTTCATCTGCTCTTCTGAATATTTCCTTAGGGCTTCCTTCCATCTTTATTTCCCCATTATCCATTACCAGAATCTGATCTGCCTGTGCAGCCTCCTCCATGAAGTGTGTAATCAGTATTGCTGTTATTCCCCTGGCGTTAAGTTTCCTGATTACATTCAGAACCTCCTGTCTTCCTGCCGGGTCCAGCATTGCAGTTGGCTCATCAAAAACGATGCACTCAGGTTCCATGGCAACAGCACCGGCAATGGCAATTTTCTGCTTCTGTCCCCCGGAGAGAAGATGTGGCGCCTTCTTCCTGTAATCGGACATCTCCACACCACTTAAAGCGGCGTCAACCCTCTGCCTTATTTCAGCAGGATCAACGCCTATGTTTTCCGGCCCGAAGGCCACGTCATCTTCAACTATCGCCGACACAATCTGGTTGTCCGGATTCTGGAACACCATAGCGACCCTCTGCCTTACATCCCAGAGCCTGGTAAGATCTGAAGTGTCTATTCCGTCCACATACATTTTACCTGTGGTTGGAATCAGCAGAGCATTCATGTTCTTGGCAAGTGTTGATTTGCCGCTGCCGTTCTGTCCAATGATTGCAACGAAGCTTCCCTTCTCAATACTGAAGGAAACACCCTTGATTGCTTCAGTGGAAATTTCCTGACCGGCATCGTTTGTTTTCTTGTATTCAAATGTGAGTTTATCCGCTTTTATGAATTCCATCAGCTAGTCTGCCTTTGCACCGTAGTATTCATCCAGAAGTTTGCTGAGAGTGTTCACATCAAACTGCCCCTCTGCTGTAGATTCGTCGCAGTACCCATATGAAATGCATGAACCGTACTTTCCTCCGGCAACTCTTGTGGCTATGCCCTGTGGTCCCATTGCAATCAGTATTACCGGATTCTGGTCCCCTGCTGTAAGCTGTGCCGCCGCTTCAAGCATCACCTTGGCATCGTGTGTGTCGGATGCAGTTCCGCAGATTTTAACAACGTCTGCTCCCAGTGCTCTCATGTTTGAAGCCAGTGATATGATCTGTTCGAGCTTAGGCATATCGTCGAAGTCGTGATATGAATGAATAACCTTGACTCCATACTTGTGAATTTCGTTTACCTGATTAAGAACCTGCTCCGCATCAAATGAATCGTCATCATCAAGAAGCTCCATGTCCACGAAGTCAACAAGTTTTGACTGTGCAGCCAGAGCTGCCAGGTCGTAGGCGTGCTTTCTGTCCAGCAGCAGTTTGCCTCCCTGGTTAATTCCCTTTATCTTAAAAATCAGCGGCATGCTTTCTGTCTTGTAGTCGATGTCATCAAGAATTCTGATCATCTCCATGTGCGCCGCTGTGTTCTTTACCTTTTCTTCAAGTTCTGGCATTTCGCTGAAATAGTAATCGGCTCTCCATTCCAGCATGTCGCAAGGTGTTTCCATGGCTGCTGTTACCTGCTCCATTATTTCCTCATGGGTAACACCTGTAATGGGAACCGCTATCTTCGGTCTGCCTATTTCCAGTTCCAGATCTTTAATTCTTATATTTTTCATAAAGTACCATCCTTCTTTATCACCTGTGTTTTCATCAGTGCCGCCAATACCACGCAGGCCAGCACAATGCCCACAGCAAACTGGCCTATATTCCACGGAATGCCCAAAGCTGCAATAGCCCAGTTGCCATACATTATTCCCTCTCCAATGAAGTAACCAAATACCATGAACAACCCTCCGGCAGCCATGGCGATAATTCTGGAAATCCATCTTCCAGCATCGCTCATTTTCACATGTGAAAAAGCAGACAGAACCAGAGCCATGATAACAGCAAGTCCTCCGTTAATGAAGAAGGACCATGGTGCCCACATGGCAAATCCCCCCAGGATATCCCCAAGCATGCTGCCAACTGCAGCGGCCAGAGCTCCGTTCCTGCGGCCCAGAATCATTACACCAATGAACATTACGCCATTCCCCAGATTCAGATATCCCTGTGTGAAAGGCACAGGAATTCTAACCAGGAAGATGACCAGTACAATAAGACATGCTATCATCGATGTAAGTACCAGCTTTGAAATTTTTGTTGAAAAAGCTTTTGTCCGCATTAATACCACCTCTTTTCAAATCGTTCTGTTTGGTATATACTATATTAAAGCAATATTGTATATATTTAAATAGACAATATTAATTATTTTTATAATAACAGTTAGGAGAATTGTTATGAAAGCCATACTTCCTGTGTTTGATGAATCAAGGAAAACACCATATTATCTTCAGCTCTATTCATACCTGAAGAATGCCATTCTGGCGGGCGAAATCACAGAGGGCGAAAGACTTCCGTCCCTTAGAAACCTTGCAAAATCAACGGGTCTGTCCATTACCACCATTGAGCAGAGCTACAACCAGCTGCTGGTGGAGGGCTACATATCAGTGCGCCCCGGCTCAGGCTACTATGTAAGCAAAGTCAAGGCTGCCCCTTCTCAAACTGTACCTGCCGTAAGCGACATTTTAACAAAGGAAGTGTTAACCCTTGAAGAACCTCTGGCAAAGGACGCTGCAGCCATGCAGTACGACCCGGAGTGTTTTGACTTCAACAAATGGAAGAAATGCATGAACAAAATCCTGACATATTACTCCCCTGCTCTTTTCTTTGAAAGTAATCCTCAGGGTGAGATAGGTCTGAGAACAGAGATTGCCAGATACCTTTATACATCAAGAGGAGTGTCCTGCACACCGGAACAGATTATTATCGCTGCCGGTACTCAGCAGATTACAAACCACATGGCAACCCTGCTTAGACGAAAAGGTGTTGAGCACGTGGCCATCGAGAATCCCGGATACATGCCCGTAAGAAACATCTTCCGGGACAGAGGTTTTGCCATTACCTCCGTTGATGTTGGAGCAGACGGTCTGAAAATCGAGAAGCTTCCTGCCAACATCAGAACCGCCGCTTATGTTAGTCCATCCAACCACGCCTTCACCGGCACCTCAATGCCTATCGGCAGAAGATACGAACTTCTGCAGTGGGCAAGAGAAAATAACAGTTACATAATCGAGGACGACTACGACAGCGAGCTACGTTATTTCGGAAAACCCATACCTGCCCTTAAGAGCCTTGACGGTTCAGACCGGGTAATCTATCTGGGTTCATTTTCTAGCACTCTTTTCGCTGCAGTGAAAATCAGTTACATGGTTCTGCCCGCTTCAATGGCAAAAGATTTTTCGGATATTGCAGGTGACTATTCCCAGACCTGTTCCAAGCTGGAGCAGCTGACCCTGGCAATGTTCATGGAGTCCGGCCTTTACCAGACTCACATCAAGAAGCTCCGTAAGCTCTACTCTCAGAAGCTTGCCAGCCTTACGGATGCTTTTGCAAAATACGGCAAGGGCCTGGTGGAGGTAACAAACACCTCCTCCGGAATAAACGTGATACTGAAAATTTACTCACGCAAGCCTGCAAGACAATTAAAAAAGGACGCCGAAGCTCTCGGCATCCCTTCCATGTTTCTCGGTAACTTTGGTCCTTCGGGAGGCATTACCCCGTCAAAGGGTGCTGCTATTCTGATTCTGTATTATAATCAGATTCCTCTTGAAGAAATTCCTGAAGTAGTTGATCATCTTGTGTCAAACTGGCGCGGTTAAGTCTGATTTTTCTCAGACGGCACAGCAGAATGAGAACCAGTATTGACAGAATACTTATAACTATGCCCCACAGCAGGCCAGGTGGCGTAAACTTAAGTTCAATCTCATGCCTGCCCTTGGAAAGACCAGTTGAAATCCAGGCATCTCCGGTTAAATCGGAGATGTTTTTCTTATTTCCGTCAACCTTCATGGTCCAGCCATCTTCGTAAGGAATTGATGTAACCAGAACGCCGTCGCTGGCAACGTCAACTTCGCCCATTATGTAGCCATCTCCCCCATGGGTTACTGTCATAGGATTGTCTGAGATGGTTTTGTAAGCCTTGTTCCATGCATCATAATCCAGAGTGCATACATAACATGTTACCCTGCCTGCATGTCCCTTCTCGAAATCAACCTTTATGTCAAATTTCTCGCCTTTCTTAAGGCAACCGATATTTTTTATTGAACCGCAGTCACTTTGAACCGGAATGTTTTCAACCTGTCTTTCTCTTTCGATTGTTATCTCTTCAGCATAGGTTGCCTCAACAAACACATAGTATTTCTCCGCAGTGTCAGTCTTGTACTTCAGTTTAAGGCTTCCAAGCTTGACAGGATCCAGAATTCTGCTTTCAACCACTCCTTCACTTTCGTAATAGGAATATGTTCCGTTCTCTTCTATTTCTCCGAAGCCCTTATCCACAAACACCTTCTCCACCTGTCCGTCTGTGGCAGCCTTCACATAGTTGTTCAGATTTATGAAGGGATTGTCGCTAGACAGATCCCATGTTCTGATTGCCGAAGAAAGCATGTATCCAATAGAAAGCGGATACTTGCTCTGGTAGAGTCTGCTGTTTTCGATTCTGCTTATGTATGTGAAATCAGGATCCGCAATCTTCGAATCCTTGGCTATTAGGTAGTTCACATTTGTAATGGAGTTTGTAACCGGACTTGTTTCGTTATAGTTGAACCTGTTTCCTCCGGGATTTCCCTCAAGCCCTATTTTCTCCATAAGACCTGTTGTGTTTGCATTGAGAGTTGAGGAGAACTGTCCCATTCCTCTGTAGTGATACAGTGCCGGACAGTTATGAATCGTTGCTTCATCAATTTCCATTCTGGAGAATGTTCCGTCTCCTCCCTCAGATGTAGGTCCGCTCATTTTCTCAGCAACATTGGCAACTGCCATTATGCCGGTTTTATTCTCGTTATATGTCTCTCTGGAAGAGTTTCCTATTAAATCAAATTCCGTGCATGTGGTAATGCACATCTCAGCTGTCACCGCAATTACAATTGCAACGGCGAACCACTTCTTTACCAGCTTGTTGTTTCTGTAAAGAAGAAGAATCACGCCATAAAGTGCCAGCAGAATCATTCCGTAATAGAAGAACACCTGCATGTCATCCACTACCGTATTCATGATCTTCTGAGCAAGCAGATAATATCCGGCGCAGGCTCCAATAACTATTCCAATGGTTCTGGTGCTGATTCCGTCAATTCTGTTAAAGGCTCTGTATCCCATTGCCACCAGAATGAAACAGATTACAAATGAGAATCTGTGCGGCAGCTGATTCGGGAAGTGCATTCCGTGCCAGATGAAATCCAGCTTGTTCACATTCAGACTGAAGAACATGCAAATCAGAAAGGCTGCATGAAGCAGTTTCTCCTTAACCGGAATCTCTTTCGTAATGAAATAGATTACAAGCATGATCGTAACCAGAAGGCCGCAACACAGGTTTGGCAGCCCTTCAATGTAGGTCAGGTGTGCATTCGGCAGAAGCTGATTCAGAATGTCCAGCGCATCCTTATACAGAGTCCAGTCCTCCGGCATATCTGACGAGAAGTAGTATGCACTCTTCATGCTGATATATGTCGGCAGCATCATAACCGCAGCCATGGCTATGGCAAGCAGTGAGCAACCTGCAGCTCTGGCTGTTATGCAAAGGCATCCCTTGACGCCGTTTCCCGGTGTTTTGATGAAATACAGTACCGGATAGTAAATCAGAATAAAGATGCAGACCATGATTGCAATGTAGTAATTGCAGAACACAATCAGTGCCAGTGTTACCGTATAAAGCGTCATACGTCCATCCTCAATGAGATGGTTCAGTCCCAGCATTGTAAGTGGCAGAAGCATTACAGCATCAAGCCACATGATGCACCAGTAGTAACCAATAACGTACGAACACAGAGCATACATTGTTGAGAATGCTACTGTCTTCCATCCTGCCTGTCTGTCCGCTTCCAGGTCTGCCGGCAGGCTTACATTCTTCAGGTATATGAACATGAAGGCTCCGATAAGTCCTATTTTTATAATAAGGATTACAGATACTCCCTCCATGAGCAGTTTCTTCGGGAACAGAATCAGAAGAAGATTCAGCGGGCTTGCCCCATAGTATGAAAGCAGGCACCAGAAATTGCAGCCGCCGCCACTGTTCCAGGAATAGAACAGGCTTCCGCCCTCCTGCAGCTTGTACTGCAGTTCTCCCAGAAACGGTACGTACTGATGATACATGTCAATTACCGCCAGCTGCTGCTGTCCGAAAGGATAAATGCCCGTAACGGCAAAAGCCAGCACCAAAATCAGCACCGGCAGGAAAAACGCTGCAAAAGCAAGTCTGTTCAGTTTTATAAAAGCACTGATTTTTTCTTTCATTCCTCGTCTATATTCGACTCTTTCTCAACATATACCGGACGACACTTTGTCTCCAGATACATGCGTCCGATATATTCCCCAATCAATCCCAGAATGGCAATTATAATTCCACCGAAGAACAGAATGAGGCAGATGGTGGATGCATATCCGGGTGTATCCTTGCCCATTACGAGAGTTTTAACTATTTCTATTACAAAGTATATTCCGGATCCGGCAGCTACAACTCCACCGAAGGCTCCCAGGAATTTCAGTGGGGAATCTGCGAAATCAATAAAACCGTCAATGGCATACCTGGTCAGTCCCCATACTGTCCACTTACTCTCACCGGATAATCTCTTAACGTTTTCAAATTCAATCCATTCGGTTTTGAAACCAACCCAGGCGAAAATGCCTTTGCTGAACCGCTGGGTTTCCGGCATGGATGCAATGGCCTTTACCATTCTGTGAGACATGAGCCTGAAGTCAACTGCTCCGTCCACGATTTCAATATCCGAGTATCTGTTCATTATTTTATAGAAAGCTCTGGCGAACGCGCTTCTGATCTTCGGTTCACCCTTTCTTGAAACTCTGCGGGCTGCCACGCAGTCAACGCTTTCATCTGCTTCCATACGGGCAATCATGTCTTTAATGAGTTCCGGCGGATGCTGCAGATCCGCATCAATGATAACAGCATAATCGTTGCTGCCTTTTGCAGAGGTTTTCAGTCCTGCAACCATGGCCGCTTCCTTGCCGAAGTTTCTGCTGAAGGAAATGTACTTAACCGATGTAACATCAGCCACCATCCTGTCAGCAATCTTCTTAATTACATCCAGCGTTCCGTCGCTGCTGCCGTCATCAATGAAAATGTAATTAAAGGAATATCCTTCTATTAATTTTTCCACTTCCCGCACTGCGTAGAAGAACTTCTCAACGTTGTCCTCTTCATTGTAGCAGGGAACAATAATATCAATTGTTTTCGTATCGCTCATAGTGAGTATAGTTTACACTATTTTTTTACATAATAAAAGAGACTCTCCCGAAGAAGAGCCTCTTAAGTGTTATTCCTGATTATTTAAGATAATCTGTGAAAGCCTTAGCGTTCAGTTCGTCAGCATATTCTGAATCCATTTCTCTGATTCCAGCTGGGAATTCGTACTTAGCCAGTCTTTCTACGAATGGATCTGGATCGAAGTGTTCTGGACCCCATGCGCCTGCATCGTTCCAGATTCCCTTAGCGATCAGTTCCATCATGATTACAGGACCTACAGCTGTCTGTGCTACTACTGAGTTAGTAGTGTACTTCTTGATGCATTCCTGGTTGTCAGCAACCTGATACAGGTAAACTGATCTGTACTTGCCGTCTTTCCATCCAGTTACCCAAGTACCTGCGCAGCCCTTACCTGTCATTTCATCAGTAGCTCCTACTGGTGAAGGGATAACCTTACATACGAAATCTCTTGGAGTAATTTCGCTGTCGCCAACCTTGATCATGTCTCTCTTGTTGTCAAGTCCCCATCCGTGGAGAGTCAGCAGCTTAGCTCTGAATTCTCTAGGAACGCCATACTTGAATGTTACTCTGTTACAATCGATTTCTCTTGGTACCAGCAGTACTTCTTCGTGTTCTACGTTTACTACTTCAACGTCGCCGATTCCGTCAGGGAAGTTGAAGATTTCAGGTTCTGAGAACGGCTCAGTGCAGAACCAGTGACCTTCTGGGAATTCTTCGCTCTTTTCCCAGATTACTGGTGGCTGCAGACATTCTTCGATTGTTGTCCATACGGAGAAACCAAAGTCTGAGTCAGTGTTTCCATAGTTGTCGCCGTCACGTACATCTACTCTATCAATCTTGTCGAAGAGGTGTACTGCTGCGAACTTAGCAAATACGTCTGCCATACCAGGTTCTACGCCTGATCCGCAAACTGCGATATTTCCGGAAGCTTCCCATTCCTTCTGCTTAGCAAACTGGTAGTCACCCAGCTTAACGTTAGCCAGTTCATAAGGCTTTTCAGGATGTTCCTGACCAAGAGTCATAGCACAGTCAAGGTATCCGATCCCAGCTTCGAGACATGCATCGAATATTGCATAGTTCATTCTTGGGTCACAAGCATTCATTGCAAAGTCAACACCCTGTTCCTTAATAACAGCCTTGATGTTTTCTTTGTCAGTTGCATCAATTTTGCAAGCTGAGAACTTTCCGCCGCCACAGATTTCATTAGCTACCTTTTCAGCTCTTGCCAGGTCATAGTCTGCCAGTACAACCTTTTCAGCCCAGTCGCCTTCAGCTCCTGCTCTTTCGATGATTTTTGCAGCTGATGTACCAACTCCACCTGCTCCGATAATAAGTAATTTCATAATGTTACCTCCATTAATTAATGTTTAATAAACATTTGATACATATTTTTACGCCCTTTCAAGCATTATCAATCATATTCTTTTTTTGCTATCAATTCAATGAGCCATTTGCTTAAAAAAAGTACTATTTTGTTGTATATTCCAAAAGGCAGCCTATTGCTTAAGATCTATAAAAATAAGCTCTGCGCCAATGCCCTTGAATATGCTTCTTATGCTCAGTGCATCTGAGCTGGAGAACATTCCGCTCGATACCGTTGCATATCCTGCAAGTCTGTTAAGCAGTTTCGCCCTGGCGTTCTCTTCATCTGCAGATTTTCCCATATCCTCAATCTTCTGAAGAAAGTTGTCTCTCTCCAGTCTGTATCTGAGAATCCTGAATTGGCCTGCCAGGCCTGTACATCTCACCAGAAATTCGGATTCACCATCATAATTTCTGATTACTCTCAGAAGATCGGAGCTTGATCCTATTCTCTTCAGGGACTTGCTCACATTCTCATCGAAATTGTAAACCAGAATGCTGATGCTGCTCAATGCTCCGGGGAACTTGTCCCTGGTAGTGATCATGTAGTTGTCACCTGATGCAACAAGGTTTTCTCCCAGTTCTCTGAGGATTTTGTACGGTTCTGCCAGAACCTTGTTGATATCACGTTTCATGATTTCCTCAAGTTCCGGTTCAGCTTTCTTTACCTCTGCGTAATCGTCGTAGATATCAACGTCTACAATTACTGGTTTAACCTTCAGCTTGTCCAGATA
>JAKSSH010000016.1 GCA_024403155.1 Clostridia bacterium
CAGAAGATCAGGTAGAAGAAGCAATGAAGTATCTGAGAGAGAATGATGAAGCAACTATCAAGTTCTACAAGGGAAATGCTTTCCTGGTAGAAGCTCCAAACTTCGTAGACCTGGTTGTAATTGAGACAGAACCTGGTGTAAAAGGCGATACAGCCACTAACGTAACAAAGGATGCAACAGTTGAAACTGGAGCAGTAATCCGTGTACCTATCTTCATTGAAGAAGGAGAAAAAATCCAGATCGATACAAGAACTGGTGAATATCTTGGAAGATCCAAATAATCGATTTGAATGAAAGGGACGCCAGGCGTCCCTTTTTTCGGAGGTAATAATGAAAAAAATACTTTTAGTTTTTTTAATACTTGTTCTGGCTCTTACAGGTGGGATTATATATTATCTTACAGGAATAGGTGCTGTAGATTCATCTGATACAGATGACATTACAGTTGATATTCCTGCAGGCAGCGGTGCATCAAGTATTGTTTATATTCTTGAAGAAAAAGGTCTGGTAAAGAACGAAATATGCGCCAAGATTAATGCCAGAATAGGCGGATACGATTCGCTGCAGGCAAACACATATATCTTTAACAAAGCCATGACTTTCCCTGAAATAATGAAGGCTATAAATACAGGAGACTTCAAATACATCTCCAAGACTTCATTCCAGCTTAAGGAAGGTTACAGACTGTCACAGTGTGCTCAGGCACTTGCAGAAGTGACTCCTTTCAGTGCCAAGGAAATTATTGCAAAGTGGGATGATAAGACATATGTCAAGTCACTTATAGGAAAATACTGGTTCCTTACCAATGATGTGCTGAACAAGGATATTATGCATCCGCTTGAAGGTTATCTTTATCCGGATACATATTTCATTACAGATTCAGATCCATCTATCGAAAGTCTTACAGAAATGGCTCTTGATGAGATGGATGCAGCACTGTCAGAACGTAAATCAAAGATTGAAAAATCCGAATTCTCAATTCATCAGTTCCTGACACTGGCCTCAATCGTTACAAAGGAAGGCTGTGCAACCGAAAAGGATGCAGCACATATCTCTGGTGTTTTTGTAAACAGACTGAAAAAGCACATGTCACTGGGAAGTGATGTAACCGTATGTTACATCTTTGATGAAGACAGAGTAGACCTTAAGGTATCTCAGCTTGATTCCGATTCACCTTATAATGCCAGAAAGGTTGAAGGACTCATCCCTGGGCCAATCAGTACAGTCCCTGCAATTGCAATGGATGGTGTGCTGAACTATCAGAAGACAGATGATCTGTTCTTCTATGCGGGACCTGATGGCACCATTTACTATGCTAAGACCAATGAAGAGCATTCCAGGAACGTGGAAGCTCATCCTTGGAGTGAGGAAGACCTTGAGCAGTAATATTACAAACAAAATCATTATCTCATACATCTCCAGATTGTATGAAAATGATAATAAACAATTGATTGAACTTCGGGACTTTGCTGAAAAGAATAAAGTCCCGATTATTCTCAAAGATACAGAAGGACTGTTAATAGCCCTTATGAAGCTTAGAAAGCCTGCAAGAGTTCTGGAAATCGGAACTGCTGTGGGCTATTCTGCATGTGTATTTTCAGATTCATGCGGCTGCAGTGTAACAACCATAGAATCAGATCCGGAAGTGGCTGACATTGCAGAATCCAATATTGAAAGTCTTGGTTTTGCAGAAAAAATTGAAGTGCTGAGAGGGGATGCACGGGATATTCTGGCTCAGCTTCAGAATTCCGTTCTCAGCGGCGAAAGAGAGCCGTATGAAGTTGTATTTATCGATGCCGCAAAAAGCCATTACAGGGAATTCTGGGACCTTTCGAGACCGCTTATGACCGACGAAAGCCTAATTATCTGTGATAATGTGCTTATGAAAGGCATGACTGCATCAGATGATTATGATACAAGGGGCCGTTATAAGACTTCAATTAGAAAAATGAGAGAGTTTCTCGAATATATCAATTCACAGGAAGGAATTGAAACATGTGTACTGCCGGTTGGTGACGGTGTTTCAATCAGTATAATCGAATGAGAAAAGTTGAACTTCTAGCTCCTGCCGGAGATCTTGAAAAACTGAAAATTGCAGTGGAATATGGTGCAGATGCCGTATATTTCGGTGGAGAAATGTTCTCTCTGAGATCCGGAGCAGGGAACATGACCATTGACGAGATTAAAGAAGGCATAAAGTATGCCCATGAAAAAGGTGTGCGCTGTCACATGGCCATGAACGTTTATGCCCATAACGAGGACATCGAACCTCTTCGTAATTATCTGCAGCAGATTAAAGAGCTGGATATCGATGCATTTATCGTTTCTGATCCTGCTGTAATCACAATTATTCGTGAAATAATTCCTGATGCTGAATTTCACCTGTCAACCCAGGCAAACATGACAAACTATGTAACGGCTAAATTCTGGCATGATATAGGCATTAAGAGACTTGTTCTTGCCAGAGAACTGACGCTGGATGAAATTCGTGAAATCAGAGCTAAAACTCCGGATACATTGGATATAGAAAGCTTTGTACACGGAGCCATGTGCATATCATATTCAGGCAGATGTCTTCTCAGCAACTTCATGACAGGCAGAGATGCCAACAGAGGCGAATGCGCTCATCCATGCAGATATAAATACAGACTGGAAGAAGAAAAGCGTCCCGGAGAATACTGGCCGGTGGATGAAGATAACAGAGGGACATACATATTTAACAGTAAAGACCTTTGCATGCTTGAACATATTCCTGAATTAATTGACACAGGAATTATGTCTTTCAAAATCGAAGGCAGAATGAAAAGCATTTTCTATATAGCACATGTTGTCGGAGCATACAGAAAGGCAATAGATGCCTATTATGAAGATCCGAATAATTACTCATACAACCCAGAATGGTTTACGGAAATGTGCAAAGCCAGCCACAGGGAATTTACAACAGGTTTCTATTTCAGAAAACCTACAAATGAAGATCAGAACTATCTGACCAGTGCCTATACAAGAGATTATAGCTTCATAGGTATTGTTAAAAACTATGATCCTGAAACTGGCATGGCAATAGTTGAACAGAGAAACAGGATGTTTATCGGAGATGAAATTGAAGTATTCGGTCCGGGAACAGACTATTTCAGACAGAAATTAGAAGTTATGCTGGATGAAGATGGTAATCCTATAGATTCAGCTCCTCATCCTCAGCAGATTCTGCAAATTAAAATGGATAGACCAGTTGATGTTAATTTCATGCTAAGAAAGGAGAAATGATGGAAGCAGGTCCTTGTATTCCCTTGTGGGGAATAATAATCGCTTTGATAATAATAATAGTTAATGCCTATTTCTCGGCTGCCAGGAAGTCAATTTCAGAGGCCAATAAGGTGACAATAAGAGAAATGGCTGAAGAAGGTAATGAAAAGGCTAAATCAGCCTTGATTGTTCTGGATTACTCTGCTGAACACAAGCTGGCTCTCAGAAGTCTGAACATCTTGCTTTACATGCTCTTCTGCATTTGCGTAATGCTGACATTCATTATTCCTCTGACAGTTTTTTTCGGAAACACCTTGGGATGGAATTCAATTGATGCGGTTTACATAGTATCATTTCTGATTGCTTTCTTTATACCGGCACTGTTCCTTATGGCGCTGGGTGAAATGCTTCCAAGAAGGATTGCCCTTCAGCATGAAGAGGGAGTACTTCTGGCAACAGCATGGTCAATCAGGATTATCAGAGTAATCATGAAACCTATGACTGTCTGTACCAGAGCAATTGCCTTTGTATTTCTTAAGCTTTTCAGACAGCGTAACGATCTGAACGACAATGAATACAGCGAAGAGGATAGTGTAGAGATGCTTGAAGCCGGACAGGAAAGCGGTGAGCTTAAAGAAGAAGGCAAGAAGATGATTACCGGAATCTTTGCCTTTGACGATATTCTGGCTTACGAAATAATGACACCGAGAACGGATGTATTTGCCATCGATATCAATGACCCTGCAGAGGAATATATTGATGAACTGATGGAACTGAGATATTCCAGAATTCCGGTATATGAAGATGATAATGACAATATCATTGGAATTCTTTACATCAAGGATTACCTTATAAAGGCCAGAAATGAAGGCTTCGACAATGTGGACATTCAGTCTGTTTTAAGAACGCCTTATTTCGTTCCGGAAACGAAGAACATAGACTCTCTGTTCTTCGAACTTCAGAAGACAAAACAGCACATTGCTGTTCTTATTGACGAATATGGCGGATTCTCCGGAATCGTTACCATGGAGGATATTATTGAAGAGGTAATGGGCGACATAGACGACGAATACGATGAGGAAGAACAGGAGATAACCAAAATCGGTCCAGATCTTTATCTGATAGATGGTGGAACTGACCTTGATGACATCAACGAAGAACTGGGTATCAGCCTTGAATCTGATGACTCTGAAACAATTGGAGGATTCATAATTGACATGTTCGGAGAAATTCCGGATGAGGATGATATCGGCAAGGAAGTATTCCACAACAATTACGTATTTACAATTAAGAGTGTTAAAGAAAGGCGTGTTGAACAGGTTTCAATGAAGATATTGCCTGTAGAAGAAAATGAGTGAGAATTTAGAACACATTAACGTATCTGATGAAGTAATAGCCATATGTGCTGTAAATGCAACACTTAAAACAGAAGGTGTTGTTGGTATGGCCGGGGGGTTTTCCAATACCATAAGCAAGAACCTTCTTGGCAAGGAATTGCTGTCAAAGGGTGTAAAAGTTTATCAGGATGAGGGTGATGTGGAAATTGATGTGCATATCATCATTGAATATGGTTATAAGATTCCGCAGGTAGCCTGGGACATTCAGGAAAACGTTAAGAAAGAGGTAAATACCATTACAAACATGAACGTAGTGGCTGTTAATATTCACGTACAGGGAGTAAGTAAAAATGACGAGAAATGAAGCCAGAGAAATAATGATGCAGATTCTTTTTGAGCTGGATGCTGCAAAAATAATTGAAAACGATTCTACTCAGGATAAGTCTGAAGCCAGAGCTAAAGCAGCTGAACTTGCAAATGACAGGCTTCCTGGTGCTCATGCTGACAGAGGTGCAGAACTTTTTGATAAAATTATAGGCAGCATGTCCGAGATAGACGGAAGAATCAATTCTCACAGTTCCAAATGGAAAACATCAAGAATGCCTAAGGTCGATCTGGCAATCATGCGGCTTGCCTGCGGTGAAATCAATTACTGCGATGATATTCCAGAGGCTGTAACTGTGAATGAAGCAATCAATCTTGCCAAGAAATTCAGCACAGATAATTCGGCAAGATTTATTCACGGCGTTTTAGGTTCGATTACCAGAAATGAATAAGAAATATGTACTGGGTATTGATACCAGTAACTATAAAACATCCATTGCTATTGTCAGCAGGGATGAAATAATAATTGACATCAGAAGATTTCTTGAAGTCAAACAGGGAGAACGAGGACTTAGACAGTCGGAAGCCTTGTTTCAGCACGTAAAGAATCTTCCAGAGATGTTTGAAACTCTGAATAAGGACTTTAATAGCGAAATTGAGGCCGTAGCATGTTCATTCAGGCCCCGTCCTGTGGTAGGCTCCTACATGCCATGTTTTCTGGCAGGTGAATCCTTCGCAAAGTCAATATCAGCTTTTCTGAAAGTGCCTTGCTTTGCTTTTTCACACCAGGAAGGACACATTGCAGCTGCTTCTTACGGTCTTGAAGATAAACTGGGGGAAGATTTCATTGCCTGTCATTTTTCCGGAGGAACCTGTGAACTGCTGCACGACTTTGAAATTATAGGAGGAACAAAAGACATTTCATTTGGCCAGGTTCTGGATAGAGCCGGAGTTGCAATGGGAATGCCATTTCCTGCAGGGGAAGAGATGGACGAAATTGCATGCAGGACTTCTTCAACAGAGAAGCTGCTGACATCAATAAAGGTTAAAGATGCATATGTAAATCTGTCCGGATTTGAATCTCAGATTCAGAGAAACATTGAATCTGCAGACAGAGATAAACTAATAAAAGAAATATTTGATAAATCTGCGGACTCCATTTCTGAAATGCTGAAGCAGGCAGGCAATTGTACGGGCATAAAAGACATACTTCTTTCCGGTGGAGTGGCATCAAGCAGATATATCCGCAACAGGCTCAGGTCTGATTTTGCAGATGGAAGCCTTAACATACTGTTTGGAGATAGCACACTATCTTCAGATAATGCAGTGGGCATAGCTCTTCTTGGGAGAAAAAGATTATGGGATTAAAACCTGTTCGTGTTGCACAGCTTAATAACTATATTGGAAGAGTTCTGAAAACCGATCCGATACTGGGAAACGTTTCTGTTATCGGTGAAGTCAGCAACCTGAAATTCCACTCAAGCGGTCATGTGTATTTTTCACTTAAAGACGAAGACAGCAGGGTAAACTGTTTTCTTGCGGCAGGAAATCTTCAGCGAATTACATGTCCTCTTGAAGAGGGAATGGAGATAATTGCTTCCGGCTACATTTCAGTGTATGAACGTGGCGGATATTATTCTCTGAACATAAGAGACATAGAGGTTAATGGAGAAGGGCAGCTGGCTGTTCAGTTTGAAAAGCTTAAGGCCAAGCTTGAAAAAGAAGGTCTCTTTGACAGATACGCAAAAAAAGAATTACCGTTCTTCCCTGAAAAAATTGCCGTGGTTACATCAGAAACCGGAGCTGCGGTAAGAGACATTATCAGAACCATTAAAAACAAAAACAATTATGTGGATATTCTCGTATATCCGGTTCTTGTTCAGGGACCTCAGGCTGCACAGGATATTGCAAAAGCAATTGATGACATCAATTTTTCACATAAGGATGTTAATGTTATCATAACGGGTCGTGGCGGTGGATCCATGGAGGAATTATGGGCCTTTAATGAGGAAATTGTTGCCCGTAGCATATTCGCTTCAGAGATACCTGTAATCTCTGCTGTGGGACATGAAACAGACTTTACCATAGCAGATTTTGTGGCTGATTTTAGAGCTGCCACACCTACAGCCGCTGCCGAAGCTGCAGTACCTGACATTAAAGAGCTAAATGATGAAATAGAATATTACAGAGATTCCTTAAAAGAAGACCTGCTGAGATTTATAGAAATGAAGGCTGCTATTCTGGAGTCACTTAACCCGCAGGCTTTCGCCCGGTCCATAGCATCACGTATCGATTACGAACAGATGAATGCTGACAGGATAATCGAAAGCATGACTGACTCAATCCAGGAGAGACTGATTAGAGGCAGTGAACGGATAGGAATGTTAAAGGAACTTATTGAAGCATCAAATCCGAAATCAATTCTTAAAAGAGGATATTCTGTAATTACAGATAAGGATGGAAATATAATTAGCAGCACTAAAAACCTAAAAAAAGGAAGTCAGATATCCATAGAAACATCTGACGGAGGTGCCAAGGCTGAAGTAACTGAGATTCTTAGTGGAGGGAAGTAAAATGGCAGAAAAGAAAGTGACATTTGAACAGTCTCTTAAGAAACTGGAAACTGCATCAGAAAAACTGAAATCACAGGACACATCACTTGAAGATGCAATCAAAAATTACGAGGAAGGTCTGAAGCATTACAAAGAATGCAGCAGGATTCTTGAGGAAGCAAAGCAGAAAGTGGAGGTTCTTACAAAATGAATGATCTGACTTTTAACGAATACAAAGATATGTTTGAAGAGCATCTGACTGATTTCATTCCAGATGTTGACCAGAAAAGCATTTCTCTTTATGAATCAATGAAATACAGTATCGCTGCCGGCGGCAAAAGAATCAGACCTGTTCTGCTTATGGCTGCCTGCGATTTCTGCGGCGGTAAGGTTGCAGAGGCTTTGCCTTATGCATGTGCCATTGAATATATTCACACATATTCTCTGATTCATGATGACCTTCCTTGTATGGATGATGATGATCTAAGAAGAGGAATGCCAACAAATCATAAGGTATACGGTGAAGCTGTTGCCACATTGGCAGGGGACGGACTTCAGTCTGTAGCCCATGAAGTAATGTATAAAGACATGCTTCTGTATTTTGACGACCCTGATGCTCTTAAAAGAAGAGTAAGAGCCGCCCTGGAAATAACAAAGGGTTCTGGAATTAAAGGTATGGTAGCAGGACAGATTGCAGACATAGAAGCTGAAGATAAACCTTGCTCCAAGGAAATGCTTGATTATATTCATATCAACAAAACAGCAGCAATGATAGTTGCCGCAGTCAGAGCCGGTGCCAGACTTGGGAACTGCACTGAAGATGAACTTCAGAGCCTGACCTCATTTGCAGAAAATCTGGGACTTGCTTTCCAGGTTTGCGACGATATTCTGGATGTTGAAGGCAATGAAGAATTTATGGGAAAACAGACAGGCAAAGATGCGGCCAGTGCCAAGGCAACATATCCTTCAATACACGGTCTGGAAGAATCAAAAAAGAGACTTGCCGAACTAACAAAGGCTGCAACAGATGCACTTGCTCAATATTATGATAATGCAGAACTTTTCGTTAAACTGGCAATCGATCTTGAAAACAGAATAAGCTAGGAAAGGATATAGTAATGAGTAAATATTTAAAAGCTCACAAATTTCCTGAAGACCTTAGAAATATGAATTACGACGAACTGGAACTTCTGTCCTATGAAATGAGGGATTTTCTGGTTGAATCCGTATCAAAAACAGGGGGTCATCTTGCTTCAAATCTTGGCATTGTTGAAATTTCCATTGCTCTGCATAAATGTTTCAACACTCCTGAAGATAAAATAGTCTGGGACGTTGGTCATCAGACCTATGTCCATAAAGTACTTACAGGTAGAATTGACGGATTTGAAAACCTTCGTCAGCTCGGAGGAATGAGTGGATTCCCTAAGGTTTGTGAAAGCGAATATGACCTGTTTGACACAGGTCACAGCAGCTCATCTATTTCTCTGGGACTTGGACTTGCATCTGCAAGAGATCTTATGGGTGAAGATTATAAGGTAATATCCGTAATCGGTGATGGTGCAATGACAGGAGGACTGGCATACGAAGCACTAAATAATGCCGGAAGTATGAATACCAATTTCATCGTTGTACTAAATGATAACGGCATGTCAATCTCACCAAATACCGGAGGTCTTTCAAGATCCCTTGGACGTATTACCAGCACGGATAAGTACATCCACATGAAGACCCAGGTTAAGAAGGGATTCAAAAAAGTACCCGTAATAGGTGAAAGCGTTATTTCAGGAATTCATAATGCCAAAGAGAACATCAAATATGCTGTAATTGACGGCATTCTCTTCGAAGAACTTGGATTCAAATACATAGGACCTGTTGATGGTCACAACATAAAAGAGATGTGTGAAACTCTGGAACATGCCAAGGCAATTAACGGGCCTGTTCTCATTCATGCAGTTACAGATAAGGGCAAAGGTTACTCAAAGGCCGAAGAAAATCCTGGTGTTTTTCATGGAATCGGCCCATTTGATGTGGATACGGGCATACCACTTAAGAAGTCATCTGCCAGATCGTATTCAGCTGTATTTGGTGACAAGATTACAGAAATGGCCGAGAAGGATGACTCAATAGTAACAATAAGCGCTGCCATGGTTGACGGCGTTGGCCTTGAAGGCTTCAGAAAGAAATTTCCTAAGAGATTTTTTGATGTGGGCATTGCAGAAGAACATGCAGTTACTTTTTCTGCAGGTCTCGCAAAGGCAGGACTGAGACCTTATTTCGCAGTTTATTCATCATTCCTTCAGAGAGCTTATGATGAAATAGTTGAGGATATCTGTCTTCAGAATCTGCCTGTAACTCTGTGCATTGACAGAGCTGGAGTTGTTGGAGCAGATGGTGAAACACATCACGGTTTATTTGACATGGCATATCTTAAGTCTTTGCCGAATATGACTGTGCTGGCACCAAAAGACGGCCCTGAACTTGAGAAAATGCTTGAGTTATCATTTGCTCTGGATGGTCCGTGTGCCATAAGATATCCGAGAGGATCCGCTCCTGAATTGGGCAAGGCGCAGCAGATAACAAAGGGAAAAGCATATCAGGTTAAGCGTGGGACTGATGCAGAAATCTGGGCTGTGGGAAGCACGGTTAAAAATGCAATGGAAGCTGCAGACATATTAAAAAAGGATGGAATCAGTGTCAGTGTAATCAATGTGGCAACTGTAAATCCTATTGATAGCAAGAAACTGCTGGCTTCAGCAGATAAATATCCACTGATTATTACAGTGGAAGACGGTGTATTAAACGGCGGAGTTGGTGAAACAATAAAATCAGTTCTAGCAGATACGGATACTAAGGTTATTAATCTTGGATGGCCCGATAAGTTTATTGAGCATGGAACACAGGAACAGCTATATGCCAAATATGGACTTGATGCGAAATCAATAGCTGAAACAATTAAAAATACTAAATGAAGAAAAGATTAGATATTCTGACAATTGAAAAGGGGCTTTTCGAGTCCAGGGAGAAGGCTAAGGCAAGCATCATGGCCGGAGTTGTGCTGGTGGATGGACAGGTAATGGACAAACCCGGCACAAATGTGGATGATACCGCTGAAATCAGCCTTAAAGAGGTTTTATGCCCATATGTAAGCAGAGGTGGGCTGAAGCTTGAAAAAGCACTTAAAATCTGGGATTTCAGTCTTTATGGAGTAAAGGCTGTAGATATTGGTGCGTCAACCGGCGGATTTACTGACTGCATGCTTCAGAACGGTGCAGATAAGGTTTACTGTATCGATGTTGGCTATGGTCAGCTTGACTGGAAACTGAGAAACGATTCTCGTGTTGTAAACATGGAAAAATGCAATGTGAGATATCTTGATGTGGATGAAATCGGCAGAGATGTGGACTTCATCAGTATTGATGTTTCGTTCATTTCACTTAAACTTGTTTTCCCTGTGGCAAGTCAGCTTTTGCATGATGATGGATGCCTGATATGTCTTGTTAAGCCTCAGTTTGAAGCAGGAAGGGAGCAGGTTGGCAAGAAGGGCATAGTAAGAGATCCGGAAGTCCACAGGCAGGTCATTGAAAATGTAATAGATTATGGAGAAGATAACGGGCTGTATTCCTGGGGCCTTACTTATTCACCTGTAACAGGAACTAAAGGAAATATTGAATATCTACTTTTCATGAAGAAGAAAAAGTGCGATAATGTTCTTGATGTGGATAAAATTGTGTCTGAATCACATAATACATTGACTTAAAAGCGTTAGCTTTTATATAAATTCATCAAATATAAACTTATATTATTAAAAAGGAGACAAAAAAATGGAAGTATCTAAGAGAGTTGGAAGCATGCAGTTTTCACCTATCAGAAGATTCAACAAGTATGGATTTGAAGCTGAAGCAAATGGCAAAACTGTATATCGTCTCAATATTGGACAGCCTGATGTTGAAACACCTGCAGTATTTAAAGAAGCTATCAATAATTTCGACAAGAAGGTAATCGCATATGCTGAATCCGGTGGTGTAACTGAACTGCTGGATGCAATGATTGATTACATGAAGCTCTATGACATGAACTATGAAAGAGAAGACATTCTCATTACAAACGGTGGATCAGAAGCTCTGACACTTATATTCACAGCTCTTCTGAACCCTGGCGAGGAGGCTCTCATAGCTGAACCATTCTATACAAACTACAACACATTCTGTAACCAGGTAAACGGCAAGCTGGTTCCACTTACTACAAGTGCTGAAGACGGATATGCATGGGCAAAGAAGGAACTGATTGAATCAGCAATTACTCCTAATACAAAAGCTATCTGCTGTATCAGCCCTGGCAACCCAACAGGAAGAGTTCTTACGCTGGACGAAATGAAGCTGATAGGCGAAATTGCCAAAGAACATGACCTGTGGATCATCTCAGACGAAGTTTACAGAGAATTCGCTTATGACGACAGAGAAGTAACTTCATTCGGTATGCTGGAAGATCTGGCTGACAGAGTTGTTCTGGTTGACTCAGTATCAAAGAGATACTCAGCATGCGGAGCAAGAGTAGGTGCTGTAATATCAAAGAACAGAGAACTGATGGATTCAATTCTTAAGCTGGCTCAGGGAAGACTTTGCTGCCCAACTCTGGAACAGGTTGGCGCTGCTGCACTGTACAGACTTGACAAGAGCTACTACGATGAAGCAAAGGCTGAATATTGTGCAAGAAGAGATGCTGCTTATGAAGAAATCTCAAAGATTCCTGGAGTAGTATGCCAAAAGCCTGGCGGAGCGTTCTATCTTACTGCTAAGCTGCCTGTAGACAGCACTGAAGATTTCCTTATGTTCATGCTTACTGAATTTGAAGACAAGGGCGAAACTGTAATGTTTACGCCTGCAGCAGGATTCTACGCAACTCCTGGTCTTGGTAAGGACGAAATGCGTATTGCTTATGTTCTGGCACCTGAAAAGATGAGAAGAGGCGCTGAACTTATTAAGCTCGGTATTGAAGCATATAACAAAAAACTTGGTAAATAATTAATGAAAAAAGAGGCTAAATCAAAACTGTCGCCAATGATGCAACAGTATCTGGATATCAAAGAAGAACATCAGGACTCAATCCTGTTCTTTAGGCTAGGCGATTTCTATGAAATGTTCTTTGATGATGCAAAGCTGGTCTCACGTGAGCTTGAACTCACACTTACAGGTAAACAATGCGGTTTGGAAGAAAGGGCTCCCATGTGCGGAGTCCCTTTCCATGCCGCTGAAACCTATATCAGCAAGCTGATAGAAAAAGGTTACAGGGTAGCAATCTGTGAGCAGACAGAAGATCCTGCTTCCTCTAAAGGCATAGTGAAGAGGGAAGTAATACAGATTGTTACACCGGGTACTGCCATGAGCAGCGCCATGCTTAAGGATAACGAAAATAACTACATTGCATCAGTATTTGGAGCCGAGGATTCAATAGGTTTATCCTACTGTGATATTTCTACGGGAGAAATCTGTGTAACCTCCATTGAGGGTCCGGGAAGAAAAGAATCCCTGCTGAACGAACTGGTAAAGATTAATGCCAGCGAAGTTGTTCTGGATGCCAATACTGCTGATGCTCTTGAGATTGAAGACTTCAGGCCGGTATGCGGGGCCTGTTTTAATATTGCCGATAATCGTTTCTACAGATTGGATGCCGTAAGAGATTCCATTACAACACAGTTCAGTGTTGGTGCCCTTTTTGGCATTGGAGTAGAAGAAGATTCGGCAGCTGAATTTGCTCTGGGTTCATTGCTTCTCTACATGCGTGATACCCAGAAAAACGATCTTTCACACATAAGAAATCTGAATTCTTATTCTATGGGACAGCACATGTCTCTTGATAAATCCACCATTAAGAATCTGGAACTTACTGAGACTCTGTTTGAAAAGAAGCTGCAGGGTTCGCTTCTTGGTGTTCTTGATAAAACCCATACTGCAATGGGTTCCAGAAAGATGAAACAGTGGATAAAAGAGCCTTTGAATGATGTAACACTGATTACGGAAAGACTTGATGCAGTTGAATGCCTCATTGATAATCCACTTGTTAGAAATAATATTAAGGAACACCTTAAGCAGATATATGATTTCGAAAGACTTGCAGGCAGAATTGCCACAGGCAAAGCCAATGCCAGAGATCTTATTGCATTGAAAACATCATGCTTTGTATTGCCTGATATCAAGATGGAACTGTCTGCTATTGATACTCCTTTAATCAACCGGCTGAACAATGAAATATCAGATCTTAAGGATGTTTATGACATTATAGAACGTAGCATAGTTGAAGATCCGCCATTTACATTGAAAGAGGGCGGAATAATCAAAACCGGATATTCAGAAGAACTGGATAATCTTAAAACATCAATTTCAGATGCCCAGAACTGGATTGCATCCCTTGAAGCAACCGAAAGAGAAAGAACAGGAATCAAGAACCTGAAGGTGGGATTTAACAAGGTGTTCGGATATTATCTGGAAGTTACAAAGTCTTATTATGACCTGATTCCTGAGGATTACATCAGAAAACAGACTCTGGTTAACTGCGAGAGATTTTTCACACCTCAGTTAAAGGAGACTGAACGTCTTGTTCTTAATGCAGAAACAGAAATAAACAGAATTGAGTACAGGCTGTTTTCAGAAATCAGAGACAGACTCATGAACAGCATCACGGAGTTGCAGAAAAGCTCCAAGGCTGTTTCATCGCTTGACGTTCTGGCTGCTTTTGCACAGGTTGCAGAGAGAAACAACTATGTGAAACCAACCGTTGACGACAGCGAAACCATTACTATTGAATCAGGAAGACATCCTGTAATTGAGCAGACAATAAGAGACAGAATATTCGTTTCAAACGATACATACATGAATAGGGAAGACTCAAATCTTCTTATAATTACCGGGCCAAACATGTCAGGAAAATCCACATACATGAGGCAGACAGCATTGATTGTCCTCATGGCACAGGCCGGATGTTTCGTTCCGGCAGACAAGGCTCACATAGGTGTCTGTGACCGAATTTTCACACGAATAGGAGCATCGGATAACCTTGCTCAAGGTCAGAGTACATTCTTCGTTGAAATGAGCGAACTGGCTTATATTCTCAATACAGCAAGCTCTAAATCACTTGTGATTCTTGATGAAATAGGCAGAGGAACAAGTACATACGACGGCCTTTCAATTGCCTGGGCGGCTGCAGAATATATCTGCAAGCCTGAACGCAGAATGAGAACGCTTTTCGCAACTCATTATCACGAAATGACAGTGCTGGAGGATACTCTTAAGGGTGTAAAAAATCTGAATGTGGATGTATCTGAAGAGTATGGAAATGTGATTTTCCTTCATAAAATTGTTCCGGGCAGTGCCAGCAGATCATATGGTATTCATGTGGCAAAACTTGCGGGAGCACCTGTTGAACTGCTTGAAAACGCCCAGATGCATCTTGATGCATTAAACGGAAACAATGCAGACAATATTCACGCTGTTTCATCAACACCAGATGATAATATTACACCTGAAATAGGCCAGGAGGAGATGCAGCTTTCGCTGTTTGACGGCACACCAAATACAGTATTACAGAAGCTTAGAGAGACCGATTTAATGAACACAACTCCATCTGAAGCATTAAGGCTGCTTGAAGAGCTAAAATCCATTATCTAAGAGTTATTTTTATGCCATGATTAAATTACTAGATAAGAAAACAGCAGATAAGATAGCTGCAGGAGAGGTTATTGACAGGCCGGTTTCCATCATTAAGGAACTGGTTGAAAACTCTCTGGATGCAGGTGCATCTGCCATTACAATTGAAATAAAAGAGGGTGGAAAGTCCTATATACGTGTTACTGACAATGGCTCAGGCATAGCTGAAGAAGATGTTGAAACCGCATTTAAACGCCATGCCACCAGTAAAATCTCAGATGAAAAGGACCTTGATTCCATTGAAACCCTTGGATTCAGAGGTGAAGCACTGGCTAGTATCTGTGCAGTTTCAAGGGTAGAACTTATTACAAAAAAGCCCGGCAACCGTACAGGAAGAAGAGTGGTAGTTGAAGGAAGCGAAATACTTCATAATGAGGCTACAGGATGTCCTGATGGAACAACAATTACTGTTAAAGATCTTTTTTTTAATACTCCTGCAAGGCGTAAATTCCTAGCCTCTGATGCGGCTGAAGCAAGGAGAGTTATTGATTTTGCTTCAAGGATTGCTTTATCCTATCCAGATGTAAGATTCAGTGTAATCAACTCCACAAAACGGGTATTTACCACTTCAGGAAAGGGTAATATTCACAGTAATATAGCCAATATATATGGTACAGATATCAGCAAGGATTTAATTCCTGTAAACTTATCCGAGGATGGCATGACCATCAGGGGATTCGTTTCTGATCCGGGAAATACACTTTCCGGCAGGAGCAGACAGATATTCTGTGTAAATGGCCGAATTGTTTCCAGTAAAGTAATTGAAAAGGCAATAGACAAGGCATATAAAGAGAGATTATTTGCCGGCAGATTCCCGATTGCTTTCCTTTTTATTGCAATACCGGCTGATAAACTGGATGTAAACATTCATCCAACAAAAAAGGAAATCAGATTCGATGACAGCGTAAGGGTGGAAGACTTCATTATGAAAGGTATTTCCAACGCATTAATGGGTAAAGAATCTATTCCAACCATTGAAATTCCAACGGTTAAGCCTGTTAAACCTGTTCAGGGAACTCAGCTGGATATAAAAAATGTAATCAAAGAAGATACATTTGAATATGAAGAAAAGCCGAGAAAAGTTGACATAAATAATGTATTGACAACTTTATTAAAATCTCCTGACGAAAAAACAGAGACACCTGTTGTTGAAGAAAAATCAGTCGAACCTGCTACACATCCGTTTGAATTTGATGAACTCACAATAATAGGGGCTGTTTTCAACACGTATATAGCTGCACAGGATGAAGATAATTTCTATCTTATTGACCAGCACGCAGCCCATGAAAGAATATTCTATGAGAAGCTGCTTAAGCAGTATGATTCAGCGGACAAAGCCGTTCAGGAACTTATGATTCCTCTAAATTTCAATGTTTCGGCAGATGTTGGGACCAGCGAGGAATCCTGGATTGATGATATACGAAACATGGGATATGACATTGAACTGTTCGGCAACAACGTTTATATTGTTCGTGCCATTCCTGCATTTATGGAAATGATAGAAGCGGAAGAGTTCCTTAATGATCTGTTTAACCAGTTCAGTGAACATCCGGACCTTACAAACAGAAGTGTTCTTGAGAAGATTATCATGCGCTCATGTAAATCCGCTGTAAAAGCCGGTGATTATCTTGATATGGCTGAAATACAGGGATTATTTAATCAGCTCAAATCATGCAGTAACCCATATTCATGTCCTCACGGCAGACCTGTGTTTATTAAGATGAGCAATTACGAAATAGAAAAGATGTTCAAGAGAGTGTAAACATGAAAAAACCAGCAATCCTTGTGGTTGCAGGCCCTACAGCCGTTGGCAAAACTGCTTTTGCAATAGAACTTGCCAGAAAATTTGACGGTGAAATAGTATCCTGTGACTCAATGCAACTTTATAAATACATGGATATCGGAAGTGCCAAGCCAAGTGTTGAGGAACGGAAGATGGCCGTACATCATCTTGTGGATTTTCTGGATCCACGGGATGATTTTTCTGTTGCCAAATATCAGAAACTGGCATTAGTCACAATTAAGGATATCATTTCTCGTGGTAAGAATCCAATATTGGTAGGCGGTACAGGGCTATATATTAATTCTATTATATATAATATGGATTTTGCAGGGAAAACTCTTACTAAT
>JAKSSH010000017.1 GCA_024403155.1 Clostridia bacterium
ATTGACAGATTCGACGTATAAAAAGGAAAAGCTGACATTGAGTCAGCTTTTTTAGTGAACCTTTTAAAAATTACAGAGCAGCAAGGGCTGATGAATATGCGAACTGGAGATTGTAGCCTCCGGTTTCACCGTTAACGTCAAGGGCTTCACCTATTACCTTTATTTCAGGGTATCCGGTGAGGCTCATTTCTTTTAGGTTCATTTCATTAAGAGATACGCCACCAGCTGTTGCCATTGCCTGGTTCCAGCCACCTGTACCGCTGACGGAGAACTGCCTGTCCAATATGAGATGTGCAGCGGCTTCGAGTTCCCTTGGACCGATGCTGGAGAGTTTAATTGCTGGATCTTCAAACATCTTTTCAGCCAATGCCTTAGGAAGACCAAAGGTCTGTGCCAGATAATTGGCAATGCCTTTACTGTTTCCCGGCTGGTCTTTCTTAAGCTGCCGGATCATTTCCGGAAATCTTCTTTCAGGCAGGAAGTTCATATGCATTATTGTGCCGGGATTCACATGCTGTGAAATGTGAAGGATGGCAGGACCGCTGAATCCCCTGTGTGTAAACAGAAGAGGGCCACGACTGCTGTGGCCATCTGCAGTAATTTCCACATCCTGAAGGCTAACCCCTGAAATGTCAGCAAACGGATAGTCCTGAACAAATACGGGAGCCAGCGCTGGTTTCAGTTCTGTTATGTTAAGGCCAAGATCTCTCTTCAGAACATTCATAAAGCTGCCGTCTGATCCGGTGGCAGGGTAGGATGCACCGCCTGTGGCTATGACAATCTTTTCGGTGGTAAGACGGCTTCCATCAGCCAGGACAACCTCAAGAGGCTGGGCATATCTGATTTTGATTACCTGGGAATTGCAGCGGAGCTCATAGCCGTTTCGGCCTGCTTTTGCAAGAAGAAGGTTCAGTATATCCCGGGCTTCCATTGAAGCAGGGAATACCTTGCCGTCTTCACGTTCTATGAGTTTAACGCCACCTTTCTCCAGAAATTTCATAAGTTCCAGGTTGTTATGCTTATACAGGCAGGTTCTGATTTTGCTTCCTGCACTGCCGTATCTGTCAACAAAATCCTTGATGGAGCCGCTGTGGGTTATGTTGCAGGAACCGTTGCCGCTCATGAGCAGCTTCTGACCAGGCTTTGAAGTCTTCTCCAGAATCAGTTTCCTGCCGCCTGCAGTGTCCGCAGCAGCAAAAAAGAGACCGGAAGCACCTGCCCCTATTACGATTACATCATATGTGAATTTGTTCTGAACATTTGTCATCTGTAGTCCTTTATGAGAAGAACTTCACCGTTCTTCACGGAAACTGTGGCTGTCTGTCCGGGCAGCACCTCGTTGCTTACCGCGTACTGGTAGTCAGGTTCTATCCTGCCATCTGTGAGAGGGAACCTGGCTCCCTGGATATTAACACCGCTGACTGCACCGAATATACAGGTCAGGGAGAAGTATTTATATTTTTCACTGATTTTTAAAGGCCTGGATCCCAGAATCTCCATGTCGCTGAAATCATCTGCCAGCACAGCCTTCGCGCCGGCGCGATGAAGCATCAGAAGAAGGGAAGCGTTTGCCAGACTGTGGTCGAAACGGCCGCCTACAGCCCCCACAATGAGGAACTCCTCGAAGCCTCTTCTTAGAGCTTCGCTGGCAGCGAACACCGTATACGTATCGTCCTTAGCCACAGGAAGAGTGATGGTTTCCACATCAGTGTCAGGGACGGGATGAGAATCGAAATCTCCAATGATAAGGTCTGGTTTAGCATCCAGCTTATCCATGTGCGCAAGGCCGCAGTCGCAGTAAATCACATAGTCATCGGGTCTGAGCATTCCGGCGATTCTATCGTATTCACTTATGGGCGCTCCGCCAACTATTACACAACGTTTCATTACCGCTCCTTTCTGTGAACATTATAGCACATGACAACAAGAGGCTGTGGAAATCCGTCTCAAAAAATGGTACAATGTCGATATGTTTGTGATAGAGAAGAAACCCGTTAAAATCTTGATTGCAGTGCTGGTTCTGGCACTGACAGCAGTGACAATTAAATGCATGCCGAATACCGGTCTGGAGTCCGGGTCCTTTGTGGCAGCAGATACCCCGAAGGTAGAAACCTATGTCATGGACGATGAGGGACAGCTGCAGCAGAAGGGGGATATTGCCAGAGGTACAGAGGTAACAGTTACAGGTCGCAGCGCCACAGTGGAAGGAGATGCAAAGGCAGACCCGGCGGATGCAAAGGCAGACCTGAACCTGGTAATGGTTAAAACCGGAAACAGAGAAGTATATATCAGCGAAGAGAACCTGACTGAAGATGCTGACGGGATTGTCAGAGAAGAAAAGGTATATGTAAGAACACCGGCAACGGTTTACGAGAAAGAGAATGGCCCTGACATTTCAGGTTTTGCACCTAAGGGAACTGAACTGAAGGTTGCAGGGTACGATAAACTGGACAGTGATGGAATCGTTAACAGGTACAAGGTTGAAAGCGATGGCATCAGCGGCTGGGTATATGGCAAGTACATGGTGGAGAGCCAGGAAAGGGCGGATGCACCTTTTAATGAAAACGGTGAATACGACAAAGCCAAGACAGCCAAGTACGGAATAGAGCTGTACGGCGGCAAGGCAACTGACCTGGATTACTATCCGGTGGACAAGCCTGAAATCAAAGGAAACAAATTCTGCAGACACGCCAGAACAATGTATCTTAACTGGTATGCTGCTGTACATAACGATGAATACCTGAAGCTGGTGGAGAAGTCCGGCTGCAATGCAGTAGTAATGGACATCAAGGACGGTGTGCTGGCATACAGGTCGGAAGTGGCAAAGGAGTTTTCTCCTACTTCCTACAAGCATGGACAGGTAAGCATGGATGAGTACAGGGAAGCGGTTAAGAAGTTCAATGATGCGGGAATATATACAATAGGAAGAATCGTATGCTTCAACGATAAGGACTACGGCAAGGATCATCCTGAAGACTGCATTAACAGCGAAGGATGGCCAAGTGCATTCTGCAGAAACGTATGGGAATACAATGTGAAGCTGGCAATTGAAGCGGCCGGTGAAATGGGATTCAATGAGATTCAGTTTGATTATGTAAGATTCCCTGAAGCTTCATATGAACTCTCCCAGAGCGGAGCGGATTTCAAGAATAAGTATGGAGAAGAGAAAAACCAGGCTGTTCAGAATTTCTGCTTCTATGCTGCAGACCAGATTCATGAAGCGGGAGCATATTTCAGCGTTGACGTGTTCGGAGAGTGCTCCAACGGATATCCAACAGCATACGGTCAGTACTGGCCTGCAATTTCGAATGTTGTTGATGCCATCAGCAGCATGCCGTATACAGATCACTTCGGAACTTCGGATACATGGACGGAGCCGAAGGGGGTTATGATGATCTGGGCAGGGAATGCCGCAAAGGCACAGAAGATGATTCCTACACCTGCGGCAGCACGTACCTGGATTACAGGCTACGACACTCCTCACTGGAGTCCGGTAGTTGACTACAATGAGGAGAAGCTTCAGCAGCAGATTGATGCTTTAAACGAAAACGGACTGGACGGTGGCTTTATTCCATGGAACGCAGCGTCAGCGATTGACAAATACAGACAGTACCAGGGAATCTGGGCTGATAAGCAATAAGGGTAGAAGGTTAGTTTGAAACAGAAAACAAGTAAAAAAATACATAACATGATAGTTGTAATGGCGGTGCTCTGTGCGGCAGCAATGGCAGTAATCCTTTTCGTGGAAGGACCGGAAATCATCACCAGGCATGTTTCTGGTCTCACACTTACACAGAATGGATTCAGCATTGATGTTGACTGGGAGGAGATGGAGTGCGAAGGCTATGACATGATCATTACCAACCGGGGAAAGAAAACTGTGGTTCCTGAAATGCAGGAGAACCACTACAACATCGAGAATGTGGTTCTTGATAGCACCTACAAGGTAACGGTTTACGCAAGACTGAAATCCGGACATCATTCCAGAAAGGCAGTTGCAGAAATCACTCCTGGCAAGCATCAGCAGAAACTGAAGCTGGATATCAGGAAATATGACGGCTTCAAGGGAGATATGTTTGCAATAGCCGCAAAGGGTGTTGGCGATGTGAGCTACGATTCTTCAGACAGCAAGGTTGCAGAGGTTAATGATGACGGCCAGGTTGTGCTGAAGGGAAAAGGCCATGCTGACATTACGGTGAGTGCTTCCGGAGACGGATTAACAGCACCAGCGGATAAAACGGTGAAGGTTAATTCCTACCCTGACTCACTGAAGAAGCCGGGCAAGGTTTCTGCAGAGACAATTTCTGAATCAAGAGCTGTTATCAGCTGGGGCGGGGTTGATTTTGCAACAGGATACCAGGTTCTGAAGAAGAACCTGGCCACCGGAAACTTTGAAGCTGTAGCCCAGGTAAAAGGCAGTGAAACCTCTGCTGAAATTACCCGTAACACAGGAACATATGCGGTTAGAGCCATAGCCCGGGTGCAGGACAGGACTCTGGAGGGCAATGTTTCTGAAACTATTCAGGTGAAGGGAACCACCGAGGATGCTACCACATATTCCGGGTGGCATAACAGGGCAACACTGAGACCATCCGGCATGGTAAAGTTCAGACAGGTGCACGGAGACGGATCCACAAGAGTTCCTCAGTCTCTCAGCGTTACGAAGGACTGCCTTGTTATTTCCTTCGTTAACAGCGGCGGCAGCGCAGGAAAGATTGTTTCCTACAGAAAGACTGATGGAGAGTGCATTGACATTTCCAGCTGCAGTTCAATGGGACATGCCAACGGAACAACATACAACCCTAATACTAACAGGTTCTACGTTGTTAAAACCCACAAGGGAATCAGAACCAGGTCCTGCAGTACCTATGATGGAACCACCAAGGAACTGGCCGGCATATTCGATCTGCCGAGACAGACTTCCGGAATAGCCTACGACGAGAGCAACAATAAATTCTACCTGTCAAAGGGTAATGAAATATATGTGTGTGATACAGATTTCAACGTGGAAAAATTCATTCACAAGAGAATCAGATACAATCACGCACAGGACATCGGTGCATATAACGGAATCGTATTTGTGTGTACATGGGTAAGCGGCAACAGCAGCTACATTGACATGTACAGGGCAAGCGACGGCGCATATCTGGGTGGATACGACATGTGCTTTGGAGAAATCGAAAGCTGCGTTGTTGATGACGGATATCTGTATGTACTGATGAACAATGCAACAGGGGCAGGAGATTGTATTCTGAGAACCCAGGAAAGATTATCTATAAAATAAGGAGAAAACATGGCAAGAAGAGATGCAAAACTGGTAGGAAAGCTTGATCCTATGCACGTTATCGTGCCGCTTCTTTATCCTAATCGCTGTGATAATGAAGCATACATTTCAGAGAGAATTGACCTTACAGAGATTAACAGGTATCTGGAGAAAAAGAACGAAGGACTGGCAGCAGAAGAGGACGGCAAAGTTTTCAAGTACAATCTGTTCCAGGTCATTGTGGCAGCAATACTGAAGACAGTCACTCTGAGGCCGAAGTTGAACTACTTCATCGCTAACAAGAGAATATATGAGAGAAACAATGTAACTGCATCGTTTGTTGTGAAGAAAGCCTTCTCGGATCACGGCGCAGAGGCACTGGCATTTCTTGAAGGGGCGCCGGAGGACAACATCGATGATATTCACGAAAAGATTCGCGCACAGGTTTACAGCTGCAGAAGCGATGTGCTGGACGGATCCACAGAGAGCATGGACATTGTAAGCAGGCTTCCGTTCTTCCTTATAAGATTCGTAGTCTGGTTTTGCAGAAAACTGGATGTGCACGGTAAGGTACCTGCATCCATGATCGAGAGTGACCCGTACTACAACACTGTTGTACTGTCAAATCTGGGATCAATTAAGCTGAGAAGCGGATACCACCACCTGACAAACTGGGGAAGCAATTCACTGTTCTGTGTCATAGGAGAGAAAAAAATCAGACCGTTTTTCGCAGAGGACGGAAGCTTCGAGATGAAAGACTCCGTTGATCTGGGAATCACCATAGACGAAAGACTGGCAGACGGATATTACTACGCTAAATCCATCAGGCTTCTGAAGAAACTGCTGGAGAATCCTGAACTTCTTGAAAAGCCACTGAAAGAGGAGATTGACTACTAATGATTATAAAAGGCGAGAAGACTAGAACATTTGATATTCCTGAAGGCGTGAAGACTCCGTGGTTTGAACATACCGGAGATATTCCTCACACCCTTACCTACAGCAACGGAACCATGTATGAGAAACTGGAGGCTGTTGCGAAGAAGTATCCGGGCAATATTGCCTTTGACTTCATGGGCAAGCATACAAGCTACAGGCAGATGCTCGAAAAGATAAACGACTGTGCCAGGTCTCTTAGAACGATCGGTGTGAGACCCGGTGACAGGGTGACCATTGCAATGCCTAACTGTCCTCAGGCTATATTCATGCTTTATGCGGTAAACCGTGTTGGAGCCATTGCAAACATGATTCATCCTCTTTCTGCAGAGAAGGAGATTGAAGAATACCTGAACATTTCCCACAGTACAACAATCGTTACTCTGGATCAGTTCTACAACAAGATTGAGGCCATCAGAGAAAACACAAGTATTGTGAACGTAATCATAGCCCGTATTCGCGATGAGCTTACACGCCCCATCAGAACAGGGTACATGCTTACAGAGGGAAGAAAAATCGCCAGAATTCCTAAGGATGCACCTGTCATCACCTGGGAAAAGTTCATGAAGCTTGGAAAGAATTCTTTCAAGAATTACAAGGCGGAAAGAGAAGCGGACGATCCTGCTGTGATCCTTTATTCAGGAGGAACCACAGGAAAGACCAAGGGCATCGTTCTTACAAACATGAACTTCAACTCTCTGAGCGAACAGGTTGTAGCAACCAACCCGATGTTCAGACCGGGAGATAAGATGCTGGCAGCAATGCCGCTGTTCCACGGCTTCGGCCTTGGCGTGTGCATTCACACAATGCTGACACAGGGCGGCAGATGCGTTCTGGTGCCAAGATTCACAGCCAAGAGCTACGCTAAGCTTATTACAAAATATCAGTGCAATTTCATTGCCGGTGTACCTACACTTTATGAAGCACTGCTTCGTCTTCCTTCCATGGAGAAGGCAGATCTGTCATGCCTTAAAGGTGTGTTCTCGGGAGGAGATTCACTGTCGATTGAGCTGAAAAAGAAGTTTGACAGATTTCTGTATTCCCACAATGCTACAATTCAGATTCGTGAAGGATACGGGACAACAGAAAGTGTAACCGCATCCTGCCTTACACCGCCTTCAAGACATAAGGAAGGAAGCATAGGCATTCCGTTCCCTGACACATATTACAAGATTGTGAAGCCTGGAACAGATGAGGAACTGCCATATGGAGAAGAGGGAGAGATTCTCATTGCAGGTCCTTCTATCATGAGGGAATACATGGACATGCCGGAAGAAACTGCAGAAACTCTCAGACTGCATCAGGATGGTCTCAGGTGGGTTTACACCGGAGACCTGGGGCTCATGGATGATGAAGGATATCTGTACTTCAAGGGCAGAATCAAGAGAATGATCATCACTTCAGGATACAATGTATATCCTGCACAGCTGGAGAACATTTTCGATGCTCATGAAAAGGTTCACATGAGCTGTGTAATCGGAGTTCCCGACAGCTACAAGATGCAGAAGGTTAAGGCCTTTGTAATGCTGAAGGAAGGAGTTCCGGCAAACGATAATACAAAGGAAGAACTCATGGCATATGCCAGAAAGAACATTGCCAAGTATGCGATGCCTTACGATATAGAGTTCAGAGCGGAGCTTCCAACAACTCTGGTGGGCAAGGTTGCGTACAGGCAACTCGAAGAGGAAGCGCTTCAATAAAACACGGGGCAGATTAGCTGCCCCGTTTTATTTACAGTATATAGTCGATTTCGTGATCCATGTTCATGTATACGATCCGGTCTCCCAGCAGGTGGGCCAGCTCGTCGTCATGAGTCGAGATAATGAGAGTCTTGCCCGCCTCATGCAGCTGCTGCAGGAAATTGGAGAGCCAGTCCTGAGCGGCACGGTCGAGCCCTGCCAGAGGTTCATCAAGAACCAGCACCTCAGGGTTCATTGACAGCACGCAGGCCAGAGAGACCTTCTTTTTCTCGCCGCCGCTAAGATTATATGGAGCGCGATCAGCAAGATGCTGAATATCAAGGAGCTGAATTACATCGTCAGCTCTTTTTTTAATTTCTTCTTCTGAAAGGCTTGATGACATCTGTCGTGGGCCGAATTCGATTTCTTCACGAACGCTTCCGCAGAAAAGCTGCACATCAGGATTCTGGAACACGAAGCCCACTTTTTGGTGAAAGGCCTTGGATTTAATGGTGTCCTTCAGGGTGCTTCTGTCTATTGTCTGTCCGTCAAAAGTGTAGCTTCCTTCTTCCGGGAAGATGAGGCCGTTTATCAGCTTCAGCAGCGTGGATTTGCCACAGCCGTTGGCTCCCTGAAGGACCAGAGTTTCTCCCCGGTTGATGTCCAGAGTTATATAGCGGAGAGCAATGTGTCCCTGGTATGCGAAGCATACGTTTTCAAGCTTAATCAGTGGATTCATTTCGTCCCTTTCTTACAGATAAATAAACAGTGCAACAATCATTGCAGCATACAGTGCGAATAGCAGATCGACAGGTTTCAGGATTTTCAGAGTTCCTCTGTGATATTCTCCTTCAAAGCCTCTGCAGGCCATGGCAGCGCACATCTCTTCAGACATGTGTCTGGATTTCAGAAACGCAAAACCAATAATGCCTGAAATGGAATTGCCCTTGTCATGATTTTTACCGATGGATCTGAGCTTAAGAGCGTTAAGCATGTCAACGCAGATGTCTCCGAGAATAACTATGTATTTCAGAGTGATATCAAATGTGAATATCATTATGTCCGGAATAAGGAAAAATCGGAATCCTTCAGTGATTCTGTTCCAGGCAGTGGTTGCTGCCAGAAATCCCAGAAGGCCAACTGACAGGAACACCTTAAGGGATACCGTCAGCATGGTGTGAGGGGATCCCAGAAAAACAGCAGGCAGAAGCAGAATACAGGAGAATCCTGCTGCGGCCAGTGCTGCAGTAAATACTCTCGGCAGCTGTCTGCTTCCAAGGCCGCACATGTGCAAAAGCAGTACTGCCAGCATGCAGTATGTGAAGAACATGTTACGGGAACAGGAAGCCAGAATGATAATAAGCAGCGCCATTGCCAGCTTCACCGGAGCGGAGGGCTCAACCTGGGCAAGTCTGCCTTTGCGTGAACCTTCACTGGTTCTGAAGCGGCTCATTACTGACATAACAGAAAGAAGGCTTCGGTTAACGAAGCCATCGTGATCTGTTTCCGGTATATAGTTTTCGGTTTTTGTCATCCACTCTGGAATAGTGTTCATGATTATCTGGAAAAATCCGTTTTTGTTTTCATTGCTGTTCCGATTACGCGGAAAATAATTATCGATAGCGCTACACCTATTATAGCAGATAATATGTAAGCTGCAATCTCCGGAAGTCCCGACATGGTGTAATCAGGGAACAGAGATGAGTAGCTGAATCCTTCTTTGATTCCAACTTCGGAAAGCTCCCATTCACCCCAGGCTGTTCCTGTGGCGATAAGGCCTGCGGGAACTCCGCAGATAAGAACTCCCAGAAGAACGTATATGGGCCAGTTCCGTGCCGGCTTCTCGGCAGCTTCCGGAAGCATGGTCATTGAAGGTGCTGTCTTCTTGATGAATGCGTATATTGCTGTTGAAAATACAACTTCCGCTGCACCGAAAAGGGTCAGGTGACCGATCATCATTGCAGGGATTGCCACATTCAGTCCGTATGGACAGTACATAGCCTGGCCGGCAGCATCTGTAAACAGATATGGCTGAATGCCGAATTCTATGGCTGCTGCCAAAGCTGCAGCGTTGATTCCGAAATAGGAACCCACCGCAACGGCAATGTAGTCGGATGCGTGCAGCTTCAGCATGAGCCTGTAGATTGCGTATCCCACGAAAGGAAGCACAAAGGCCATGTTGAAGCAGTTGGCCCCGAAGGCCAGTATCCCTCCGTCACCGAAGAGCAGAGCCTGTATAAGCAGGGCTATAGTTATAGAAATACATGCCGCCTGAGGACCAAGAAGGGAAGACACCAGTGTTCCTCCAACAGCGTGGCCGGTGGTGCCGCCGGGCAGGGGGATATTGAACATCATTCCCGTGAATGAGAATGCAGCACCAACTCCCAACATAGGCATCTTCTCTTTGGGCACTTCCTTCTTGACTTTTTTAACGGCGTGAACCCATACAGGAACCATTGCTGCGGTCATTACCGCACAGGTTTCCGGGCTCAGATAATTATCAGGTATATGCATAAAAACTCCTTTCAAATAATGATTTGATGTGATAAAGTATAAATGATGTATCCCCCGGTTACAAGCCACTATGGGGGATGATGTTGAAAAATATTTAAACCCTTGATATATAAGGGATTGAGCGAGGTAAGAAAGATGAAAAAACCCATATCCCCCCTTATGAATACTGATTCTGAAGGCCATGGACACGGTCACGGAGCCGGTGAACACACCCACGTTCACGGCGAACACGGCCATACTCATGAAAACAAGAAGGCTGTAGTAAACAGAATGGCACGCATTATCGGTCACATGCAGTCCGTTAAGACAATGGTTGAGAATGACCGCGATTGCAGCGAGGTTCTGATTCAGCTGTCAGCCATCAGTTCAGCCCTTCAGGGAGTAAGCAGAGTTGTGCTGAAGGAGCACATGTCAACCTGCATTGTTGACGCGGTTAAAGAAGGCGATATGCATCAGATTGAGGAATTAAATGCAGCAATCGACAAATTCATGAAATAATTGTTGAATTCCTTCGATGGCGGTCGTACAATGGTAAAAATACCTGAGACAGGAGAACATCGCATTGGAAGACAGACTGATTCTTGTTAATGAAAATGATGAGCAGACAGGAAGCTGCGGAAAGCTTGAAACCCACGAGAAGGCACTTCTTCATCGTGCTTTTAGCATATTCATTTTCAGAAGAATTCTGGTGGATGAGCCGGATGGTTCAAGGAACTGGCACACCCAGCTTCTTGTTCAGAAAAGGGCAGCGAACAAGTATCACAGTGCAGGCCTCATTGCCAACAGCTGCTGTTCGCATCCCAGAGACGGAGAAGGTCTGGAGGAAGCAACTGTCAGAAGACTGGCTGAGGAAACAGGAATCCGGACTGCCGATCTTGAGGGGCCTCTGCAGGAGGCGGGAGCCTTCAAGTACAAGGCGGAATTTGACAACGGCCTTACAGAGTACGAGTTTGACCACGTGTTTGTGGGCTGGCTTGAAGGACAGTCTGCCTTTGCAAATGTGAAGGCCGGAGATGACTGGCCGGGAAGAAATCCTGAAGAGGCTCAGGAGATGACATTTGTGGAGCTTGACAATGTGAGAAGAGATGCGCTGCTTAATCCGTCAGATTATGCTGCATGGTTTACGCCGGCGCTGCTGATTGCAATGGATATTATACAGATATAGAAAGGGCAAAGAAATGGCAAAGTATTTTGATGAACCATCCAGAACTTTTAACGAATACCTGCTGGTACCGGGATACTCCTCGGCTGAGTGCAGGGTAGAAAACGTTTCGCTGAAAACACCGGTAACCAGATTCAGAAAAGGGGAAGAACCGGAAATAACAATGAACATCCCAATGACTTCCGCAATCATGCAGGCGGTTTCCGGAGATGAACTTGCCATTGCTCTGGCACGAGAAGGAGGAATCTCATTCATATTCGGATCACAGCCAATTGATAGTCAGGCGGAAATGGTTCGCAAGGTTAAGAACCATAAAGCGGGTTTCGTACAGAGCAACACAAACATCAGACCCGATCAGACTCTGGCTGAACTTCTGGAACTGAAGGAAAGAACCGGACATTCAACTACAGCTGTAACGGAAGACGGCACATCCGAAGGAAAGATGGTTGGTCTTGTTACAAGCAGAGACTACAGAATAAGCAGGATGTCAATGGATACAAAGGTTAGCGAGTTCATGACACCTATAGAAAAACTTATATATGCAAAGGAAGGAATTACTCTCAGCGAAGCAAACGATATGCTTTGGGACAACAAGCTGAACGCACTTCCTGTTGTGGATGAAAACCAGAGACTGGTTTACTTCGTATTCCGCAAGGACTACATTGCTCACAAGGAATATCCGGATGAACTTCTTGATGCTGATAAGAGATACGTTGTTGGTGCAGGAGTTAACACCCGTGACTATGAAGAGAGAATACCGGCGCTGGTAGAAGCGGGAGCGGACGTTCTCTGCATCGATTCCAGTGAAGGCTACTCAGAGTGGCAGGCTGAAACACTGAAATTCGTTAGAGAGAAGTACGGCGACAGCGTTAAGATCGGCGCAGGAAACGTGGTTGACGATGAAGGCTTCAGGTTCCTGGCAGATGCAGGTGCGGACTTCGTTAAAATTGGTATCGGTGGCGGTAGCATTTGCATTACCCGTGAACAGAAGGGTATCGGCAGAGGACAGGCCTCAGCTGTCATCGAAGTCGCAAAGGCAAGAAACAAGTATTATGAAGAAACCGGCATCTATGTTCCAATCTGCTCGGATGGGGGAATCGTATATGACTACCATATGACTCTGGCTCTGGCAATGGGTGCAGACTTCTTGATGCTGGGAAGATACTTCTCAAGATTTGATGAATCACCTACAAACAAGGTTCAGATTGGCGGAAACTATTACAAGGAATACTGGGGTGAGGGTTCAGCCCGTGCCCGCAACTGGCAGAGATACGACCTGGGCGGCGACGCAAGAATGAAGTTTGAAGAGGGAGTTGACTCCTACGTTCCATATGCAGGATCACTTTCTGATAACGTTCGCCAGTCACTGCTGAAGGTTAAGTCCACAATGTGCAACTGTGGTACAATGAACATTGCTGAGCTGCAGAAGGATTCCAAGCTGACACTTGTTTCTGCAACAAGCATCGTTGAGGGCGGCGCCCACGACGTTATTCTTAAGGATACAATTAACAGTAACATTAAATAAATGGAAGATAACAGTTTAAATCAGGTTAAGAAAACAAGTGAATATACAAAGGGATTGCTCACATGCCTGGGATGTCAGACACTGTGGGGTTTTCTGGTGCTCTACTGGGATGCGCTGAATCCTATTCCTTCATCCACGGTAATATTCTACCGCGTTTTCCTGGTTGGACTGATCAGTACTGCTTTTGCGCTGGGAATGTACGGCTGGAAGGAATACAGGAAGATATTCAGCGACAAGAAAGCTTTCTGGGGGCTGACTCTTACGGGAACCATCATCACCTGCAACTGGAGTCTGTACATCTGGGCGGTTAAGGCCGGATTCGTAATCCAGACCTGTGTGGGATATTTTATCGAACCACTGGTGGTTGCAGCCTTCGGAATAATTTTCTTCAGGGAGAAGCTGTCTAAATTCAAGATTATTTCATTCTCTCTTGCGCTGATTGGTCTGATCGTAATTCTTATTCACTTCAGAGAAGTTCCAAGCATTGCTCTGGGACTGGCAGTAACCTTCGCAGTGTATGCTGCGCTTCAGAAGAATTTTGACATGCCGTCTATGCTGATGCTGTCATACGAGACAGTGCTGCTGGCAATACCGGCACTGGTGATTGTAATATATCTGGAAGTTACAGGTCAGGGTGCCCTGAGCATGCCTGAGGTTGGTGCGGGCAAGTATCTGCTTATGCTTTGCTGCGGACCGCTGACAGCTCTTCCGCTGTTCCTGTTTGGTGTGGCAGCAACCAGAGTTGAGCTTATCATGCTGGGAATTCTGGAATACATCAGTCCTTCAATATCGCTGATTCTGGGAATCTTCGTGCTTCATGAAGCTTTCGACGGAGTTCAGTTCATTTCCTTCGTAATCGTATGGATTGGACTGGTGTTCTTCACAGTGGGTGAGGTAAAGGATAGAGACAGGATTAACAAATTAGAAGAATAAATGTTCTTGAACGAATGTTCGCATAATAGTATAATTAAGTCAGAGATAATTCTCTGGCTTATTTTATTGGGAGGGTGCCATGGAAGAAGTTCTCATGAAAAAACTGCAGATTCTGGCAGACAGTGCCAAGTATGATGTGTCCTGTTCCAGCAGCGGGGCGGACAGAAACAACAACGGCAGAATGGGGAGTGCTCATGCTGCAGGAATTTGTCATTCCTGGGGTGCAGATGGCAGATGCATTTCTCTGCTGAAGGTTCTGTTTACAAATAAATGTGAATACAACTGTGAGTACTGTGTCAACAGGCGGACCAATGACTGCCCCCGTGCATCATTTGAACCTGATGAGCTGGCAAGGCTTACTGTTGAGTTTTATAAGAGAAATTACATTGAGGGTCTGTTCTTAAGTTCAGCTGTTGAGGTGTCTCCGGACTATACTGCGGAGCGCATACTTCGGTGCCTGCAGCTGCTCAGATTCAGGTACGGTTTCGCAGGCTACATTCATGCCAAGATTATTCCGGGAGTTTCACCTGAGATTCTTCATCAGATTGGTCTTGTGGCAGACAGGCTCAGCGTGAACATTGAAATGCCAACCAGCCAGAGCCTGGCTGCTTTTGCACCTCAGAAGAAACCAAAGCAGATATTCGCTCCCATGAAGCAGATAACAAACACTCTCATTGAAACAAGAGCACTGAAGGGGCCGGGAACCATGTTCAAGGGGGATAGACTGAACAGCCCGGACAACATAATCGGGCCAATGGGCCTTGAAGATGTCACATCCATGGGGAATGATACCAGAGCCCTGGTGGATCCAAGGAAGAGAGCCCGCAAAGGTTCCTTCGCTGCAGCAGGGCAAACCACCCAGATGATTGTTGGCGCGGGAAATGAAACCGACTTCAGCATTCTAACAACCAGCGAGAATCTGTATCGCACATTCAAGATGAAAAGAGTGTATTATTCCGCATATATTCCGGTGGTGGATTCGCCTATACTTCCGGATAAGAGTACCGCACCTCCACTGGCAAGGGAACACAGGATTTATCAGGCGGACTGGCTGTTGAGATTCTACGGATTCAGAGTGGAGGAGCTGCTGGGCGGCAAGAATCAGAACCTGGACCCGGATGTGGACCCGAAGGTAATGTGGGCCCTTCGCAATCTGGATAAGTTCCCGGTTGAAGTAAACAGGGCTTCCTATGAGGAGCTCATGAGAATTCCGGGAATCGGGCACATCTCTGCCAGGAGAATAATCAGGCAGAGGAGTTTTCGTGCGGTTAAATTTGAGGACCTGAAGAAGATGGGTGTTGCTGTGAAGCGTGCCCGGTATTTTGTGCTGTGCTGCGGCAGGTACTACGGACAGAGAAAATTCGAACCGGAAACCATAAGAAACTCCATGCTGCAGATGGAGAACGGTCAGCAGCTGAGCATGTTCGATAATAACTGGAGGCGGCTTGAAGAGGGAGAACGTCAGGAGAAGCTGGCGCTGGCAGGGGTGATATAAATGATGGATTATCTGTATGACGGAACATTTGAAGGAATCCTGAACTGTGTTTACCACCACTACTACACAGACAGAGCCGGCAGGATCTGCCTTAAGGAAGAATATCAGCCATCGTTACTTAACGATTTCATGGAAGTGGAGACGGATAGTGCAAAGGCAACCCTTGTATATGATGCAATAGAGGAGAAGATATCCACCTACGCATTGCAGACTGTTTACAGAGCATACCTTTCGAATGATCCCGAGAAGGAAATGAAAATACTTCGCTATCTGGTGCTGGGATTTCGAGACAACTATGCAGCTGCACATCATAGAACCGACCAGGCTGTATTTGAAATGGAGACAATGGTAAAGAAGGTGCGCTGCGAAAAGGAACGGATGCTTCAGTTCGTGCGTTTTGAAGTGCTGGCCAGTAATATCCTGTATGCGGAGATTGAACCGGACAACGATGTGCTGGAACTGATTGGAGACCATTTTTCCGACAGGTTTAAAAATGATCCTTTTATCATTCGTGATGTGAAAAGAGACAAGGCTATGTTTGCCTATGAAGGCCATTGGTATATTTCTGAGGGACTGCCTTCGGATTTCGATTTGACCCGTTCGGATGATGAAATTGCATACCAGCATCTGTGGCAGACATACTTTGACCATATTGCAATTAAGGAGAGAATAAACCCTGGATGTCAGAGAAACTTTATGCCGGCAAGGTACTGGAAACATCTGACGGAAATGAAGAGAAAGGCCCCGGGTTATGATGCCGCGATATTTACTGTGGGAGTATAGAAAAAAATAGCAAAAACAGTTGACGAAACATTCAACCTTTAGTAAAATTGACAAAACAAAGAAAGAGCCCGAAAACACGCGCGCAAAACACCATGTTTCCAGACTCTTTTTTGTTACATAAGAATAGGTATTTGGCAAACTTGGGAAAATCCGGTGACGCAAAGCCATATCAGACTGGCGCCATAACAGGACTCGCTCTGGCTCGCAACTTCAATTGTTATGTACGACTGATAGGCCGCACGGATTGTTCGTGCGACTTTTTTTATAACTGGGCCCAGGTGAGTAATGTTTAGCCGGCAAAGTCGGCAGAAAGGCGAAGAGAAAATGGAAATGACAAAGAAAGATCTGGCATTGGCTGCAATCTGCACAGTAGTAATCCTGGCGGCAACGGCAGGAATTGGGTTTATCATGAGAATAGCACTGGGCTTCTAGTGCTAAAGAAACTGAACTTAGTTGTGATTGTAGCGCATAAAAATACCCTCCTTACTGGTTTGTCCAGTAAAGAGGGTACATATCAATCATGCAGGCACTGCAGTCTTTTATTCCTTTAGCGGTATATGTACAGTTTCCT
>JAKSSH010000018.1 GCA_024403155.1 Clostridia bacterium
ACAGGTGTTGTTGCTGAATAGTCTAAATAGACGTTTCTCATGTATATCTCCTTCTGAGCCAGTATTATCAAACTGCCTCTTCTCTATTTTAATCTATACCTATTAGGTACAGTTACATTCTATACCTAATTAGTCCTCTTTGCAAGTTCTTCTTTCAGTTCTTCCTCAGAAAGATCTTCAACGTATCTTACATTTTCAAGATTTGCCCTTACCTGACCTCTGATTGCAGCCAGATAATCCTTGTATAAAGCCTTCTGTTCAGCCAGTTCCTCTTCGTTAAGACCTTCAGATTTCTTCTTGGCTGCCAGTTCATTTATCCTTGCTATCATTTCTTTTGTAATTCCGTTACTCATGTATTTCTCCTTCATATTCAAATGTTGGCATTGGTCTAAGCTTAAAAAGGTTCATCTGATGCTTTCTGTCGATTTTTTCCTTTGCATCAGGATCCTCGCACACTCCGGTACGGATATATTTGTCCAGAACTTCATAGGTGAATCCCAGATTATCTTCGTCGGTTTTTCCCTGGAGGCCATCGATTGGAACCTTGTCTACAAACATTGACGGAAGTCCCAGAGCTCTTCCAACAGCTTTTACTTCCTGAACGGTAAGTCTTGAAAGTGGGCTGAAATCGCCGGCATTATCTCCGAAAATAGTGTTATATCCAACATAATCTTCTGAAAGATTGCAGGTGTTGGCAACTCTTCCACCTACAGTCTGGCATACGGCATAAAGCGTTGTCATGCGAATTCTTGGTGGAATGTTGGTTTTTGTCTGAACTGAAATGTCCCCAAACTGTTTCAGCATTTCCGCTTCGATTCCGTCACAGGCCTGAGCAACGTTCATTACAACGCTTTCAATTCCCAAATGCTTACAAAGAGCATGGGAAACATCAATGTCAAACTGCTCTCCTCTTGGCATGAGAACTCCAATAACGTTTTCCTTTCCCAGAGCTTCTGCACAAAGAGCGGCAACAACGCTGCTGTCCTTACCCCCGGAAATGCCGATAACGGCCTTACATCCCTTGCCGTTTTCCTGGAACCAGTCCCTGATCCATTTAACTATGTCGTTTTTTACTTTTTCTGCATCAAACATTTTATTCTCCTTTAAGCTCCCTAAGTAAAGCCTTCAGAATATGTCCTGAATTTATGGCAAATGCCTCATAAGGCTGTTCGGCTTCCTTGGCGGGAGTCCAATATTTTTTTATGTATCTGTTAAACATTTCTTCTTCTGAAACGCCATCATTTATCATGTCCTGAACAAAATTCAATTTACTTTTGCATTCAGCATCAAATTTATCGAAGAATGTCTCATTATAATCCTTTGGAAGCATTCCGAAATGTGGCAGACAAATATATTCAGCTCTCAGATTACGACACTTCTGAAGAGACATAAATGCATCCGAGAAACTCTTAAGTACAGGAGTATGTACGTAATCCTCACCTTCAAGTATTCCGGTACTCTCGCTGGTAAACAGCAGCTTAACCGGCTCAAGAAAGTAGCTCAGCGAACAATCCGTATGCCCTTTTGTTACGTAGGCGGTAATCTTTTCTTCTCCCAGACTGATGGAATCTCCATCATGCAAAACCAGACCGACCTGAAGTTCATCCGTTCTTATAGGTTTACTGCTTTCAGGGTCATATAAAAGCCTTGCTTCATTTCCCAGTTCAGCCATGAGCTTTCTTGCGGATGGCTTCTCTATTGTTGCTGCACATTTTTCGCTGCCACATACTATGGCTTCAGGGAAAATTTCCTTAATGTATGGCAATCCACCTATATGATCATAATGGGAATGGCTAAGAAATATGTAATCCAGTTTATCTGTTGCTTTTTTCAGATTATCTGCGGTTTTTTCTCCACAGTATGCCATGCCGCAATCAATCAGAGCATTTTTCTCAGTGCCCCTTATTAGCAGAGCTTCACCACCATGGCCTGCAGTAACTCTAGAAATGTCACATGGAAATCCGAACCTGTCAAAATCATCTCCAAAGGTGTTGAATATTTCCGGATTCATCATTCCTCGTCCTCTGCTGCCATGAGATTTGCAAATGACATGGTGTAGCTGTCGATTTCATAATCAAGGGCCTGGTTATAGTTGTATCTGTGGCTCTTCCCGTTTAATCTGTCCACGCGGGCAGTGGTAATGGCATCTCTCAGGCACTGAACATCTTCGAATCCTTCATCTTCATCATCAGGAAGAATTTCAACCTGTGAATCATATGAATACCAGATTCTGAATCTGTTGAATTCATCTGCAAAGCGCCTGTAGTCACTGTCGGATTCAGCATTATCGATAAGCCCGATAAGGAACAGTCTTATCTGATCCAGCAGTGAAAACATTGAATCAGAATCATCGGGCAAAGCATTGGTTATTTCTTCGAAATAATCGTCCAGAAGTTTTGAGAGTTCTTCTTTGTCTGCGTCTGTGAACACCTGATAGATTGCCTCAAGTTCAATATCTTCTTCACTTTCGATAATGTCGGCCATCATCTCGAAATACTTGAATTCTTCAGGGCTGTCAATTCCCAGGTAAACCAGTAATTCCTTGTAGTTCATCTGCTGTCTTCCTTTTCTAAATCAAAATTCAGGAACTTAACTTTCTTATCCTCTTCCTCATCAGCGAAAATGTGATCAATCATGTTTATGAAATTCTCGCTAAGATCACTTGCATAAAATACGTTTGTGAAGTCTGAACCTTCAGCCAGCATGTCATTATCCTCAAGAACGTGATGGATTTTGCTTACCACAATACTGGACGGATTAATTATATTAATATGCGGATATATGCGGGCCAGACTGTTCTTGATTAACGGATAATGTGTGCATCCCAGAATGATTGAATCCAGGTTGTTACCTAATACGAAATCATCCATGTAATACTTGATAGTCAAATCCATAATTTCGTTATCAGTTATACCCTCTTCAATAAGCGGTACCAGTGCGGGACATGCATTTTCAAAAATATTCAGGAATCCGTTATACTTGCTGATTGAATCCTTGTATGCATGTGCTCCGATAGTTACCTTTGTACCGATAATTCCTACATTGCTTCCAGTCTGACAGGTTTCAGCAACCTTTTTGGCGGCAGGTTCGATGATGCCGATAATAGGAATGTCAGGAAATCTTTCATTAAGATCCTCAAGGCATGTTGCACTGACAGTATTGCAGGCAATGACAATCATCTTTACATCTGATTTCACAAGAAAATCAGCAATTTCCCTGCTGAAATGCCTGATTGTATTGGTTGCTTTAGAGCCATATGGTGTTCTTGCTGTATCTCCGAAATATATAATTTTTTCCTCAGGAAGTTCCTTCATCAGATAAGGGATACAAGTAAGTCCCCCAAGCCCTGAATCAAAAAATCCAATAGGTCTGTTATCCATAAGTATTAATCCTCTCCATTATTGAATAAATAACTTAAATATTATACAATATGATGCAGTTAAAGTAAAACAATATGGAGGCAAAAATGGGTTCAAAAGGACTTAAAACAAGAGACCAGATAGACAAGAAATACAAATGGAATATTGAAGCCATGATTTCTGATGAAAGCACCATTAATGATGATCTTTCTCAAATCAAAACGCAGGCGGAAGAATATGCTGCCCACTTCGCGGGACGTCTTGCTGACAGCTCAGAAATGCTTTATGAGGCTTTTGCTCATAAAGACGATATCTGGCGCAGGCTTGAGAAAATCTATGTGTATGCCCACATGAAGCGAGACGAAAACAATGCTGAAAGTCTTTATCAGGGAATGACCGATAAATCTATGTCAGTAATAGCATCAGTAAGCGCTGCCCTGTCATTCTTTACACCGGAACTTTTATCTTCCGATGAAGATATGCTTCTTGGTTATATTGAAGAAAATGACAAACTGAAAACTTATGAATTTGTAATAAGAGATGCGCTTAGACAGAAAAAACATATCCTTTCTTCAGAAGAAGAAGCTATTCTTGCTCAGATGGGTGAAATTACAGGTGCAACAAACGATATTTTCACCATGCTGAACAATGCTGACATTAAATTCGGTACAATTAAGGATGAAGATGGCGACGAAGTGGAACTGACACATGGAAATTACATCAAGTTCATGGAAAGCCACAATCGTGAAGTGCGAGAAAATGCATATAATGCAATGTATGACGCCTACAAGGGCCTTATTAACACCATTGCGACCTCATATAATTACAATACAAAAACAGATGTAGTAAATGCACGCATCAGGAAATTTGATTCTGCAAGAGCCGCTGCCCTTTCAGGAGATAATATCCCTGCAGAAGTATATGATAATCTGGTTTCTGTTGTTAATGAAAATCTGCCTCAGATGCACAGATATATTGAGCTGAGAAAAAAACTCCTGGGTGTTGATGAGCTTCACATGTATGACATGTATGTTCCGCTTATTAAAATACCTGATAATAGAATTTCATTTGAGGAAGGTCTTGATATAATCCGCCAGGCACTAAAGCCTATGGGTGAGGAGTATATCGAAAAGATGAATACAGGAATTTCACAGGGCTGGATTGATGTATATGAAAACAAGGGTAAAACCAGTGGTGCATACAGTTTCGGATGCTATGACAGTTATCCTTACATTCTGCTAAATTACGCAGATACCCTTAAGGATGTATTCACAATTATCCATGAAATGGGACATTCAATGCATTCCAGATACACAAGGGATAATCAGCCATATGTTTACGGAAGCCACTCTATTGTCACTGGAGGAGTTGGAGCAACAGTAAACGAATCACTGCTGATGCATTATCTGGTTGGTAAGGAATCGGATGTTGAAATAAAAAAGTATCTTCTGAATCTTTATCTGGAGGAATTCAGAACTACCCTTTTCAGACAGACCATGTTTGCCGAATTTGAGGATATTACGCACAAAGCAATAGAAAGCGGTCAGGTGTTAACAGGCGAATGGATGTGCCAGCAGTATCAGGCTCTGAACGATAAGTATTACGGTCCTGCAGTTGTGCGTGACGATACAATCCGCTATGAATGGGCTCGCATTCCACACTTCTATAATGCATTCTATGTTTACAAATACGCTACAGGATATTCGGCTGCTACTGCCATCAGCAACAAGATTCTTTCAGAAGGAAAAAATGCTTCAGATGCATACATTGAATTCCTGAAAACAGGCGAATCCGATTACCCTATAGATCTTCTTAAGATTGCAGGAGTAGATATGAGCAAGCCTGAACCTATCAGACAGGCAATGAATACATTTAATACTCTTCTTGATGAATTTGAGGAACTGGTGAAATAATGAACAGAAAACTAATCTCAATATTTACAAATGAAACCGAACTTTCAATAGATGTAAAACAGACGCTGACAAAGCAGCTTGTTAATCTGGGCTACACTGTTATGAGCGAATACTCCAGGGATGCAGATCTTATTATCTGTATTGGTGGAGACGGTGCGTTTCTTGAAACAATCCACAAGTGCGATTTTCCTGACACACCTATTGTTGGAATCAACACCGGACACCTTGGATTCTTCCAGGAAGTTCTTCCTGAAGACTTTAAAAAGTTCATTAAAGAATATGAAAACGGTGAATATACACTACAGAAACTGAGTACAGTAAAATGTCTTGTTACAACTGCAGATGGACAGAAAAATACACACACGGGTCTAAACGAAATCACCATTACCGGCAGAAAGTCATATTCAATTCACTTTGATATTTCCATTGATGGTAAACCCATTGAAAAATTCAGCGGCGATGGAATTCTGGTTGCAACATCTGCAGGAAGTACAGCATACAATTATTCACTTGGCGGTTCAATTGTTGACCCAAGGCTTGACCTTCTGCAGGTTACCCCTCTGGCACCAATGAACACTACAGCTTACCGCTCATTTACATCAAGCATTCTCCTGCCTTCAGAACTTACACTTGGTATTGTTCCAGAAAGCAGCGAAAATCGCATTTACATTACCAATGATGGTATTGAAACAGGATATTCAAACGTTAAGGAAATTGAAGTAAGAACATCTGACAGACATGTAAATCTGCTCAGATTCAACGACTACGACTTCTGGAACAAGGTAAAGGACAAATTCCTGTAATGACAGAATTTAAACACATTGTTACAAGTGAAGATGACGGCATGGAAGTTCGTGAAATAATGCGAAAGCATTTTGATTTTTCCGCAAGACTTCGTAACCGCATAAAACGGGAAAGACTGACTTTGCTTAACGGCGAAGAAACCGAAGGCTGGTTCAAGGTTTATGCCGGTGATGAGATAAAGATTGTGCTTCCTGAAGAAAGGAGTCACTTCCCTCCTCAGCCTATTCCCCTTGATATTGTTTATGAAGACAATGACATAATGCTCATAAACAAACAGCCAGGACTTATTGTTCACCCTACAAAGGGACATCCTGCGGGTACTGTTGCTAATGCACTTACCTACTACATGGAACAGACTGGGATTCAGTGGAAAATCAGATTTGTAAACAGGCTGGACATGGATACGTCAGGGCTGCTTCTGGTAGCAAAAAACTCCTACAGCCAGAATGACATTACAAACCAGATGAGAAGGAATACCATTCACAAGAAATATATTTCCATTGTGAAAGGGGTTATTGAACAGGAATCAGGTACCATCGATCTGCCAATAGGAAGGCCTGATCCGGATGATGTGAGACGTGGTGTTATGGAAGAAGGTGCACCATCGGTTACCCACTATAAGGTTCTTGAAAGACTTAAAGGCTACACCCTTGTTGAACTGCTTCTTGAAACCGGAAGAACGCATCAGATCAGAGTTCACATGTCATACATAGGACATCCTGTACTGGGAGATCACCTATACGGAGGAGAAAATGTTCTGCTTATTGAAAGGCAGGCTCTGCATGCTGAAAAACTTTCCTTTATTCATCCCATGACTAAGAAACCGGTTGAATTCTCAGCAGAATTACCTGAAGATATGAAAAAGGCTATCGACAAGCTTCGATAGCCTTTAATTTTTAGTCCTCTGATTCGATAACCTCGGAAATTGTTTTGCTCTTGAGCTCCTTTTCCATAACCTGCTGAATTCTTTCCATTTCAACATGCATTTTACACGGCAGGTCGTTTGTATTTCTTTCACATTCTTCCTTCATGCAATGAACAATTGCAAGGTCTTCTTCTGTAATTTCCACAATGTCATATACAGTAAGATCAGAAAGTTTCTTGTTCAGGTAGTAACCTCCCTTGTTACCTCTTTCGGATTTAACGACACCATTCTGCTCCATTTCACGAATAATCTTATATGCAAATGCTTTAGGGATATCTTCAGCTTCACATATTTCCCTTACGTTATGTGTTTTCCCGTCTTTCAGTGCTCTACATATTCTCAGAGCATAATCACTTCTTCTTGTTATTAACATTAACCTACCTCCTGTCTTCTTACTGCAGCTTTCTATAAAGCTGTCCGGCTTCGGGGGTTGTACCTGTCTTATATTTAATCAATTCACTGACTGTTACCATCTGGTAGCCCTGTTTCTTTAACCAGGGAACGATCAGTTTGGTTGCTTCTGCAGTTTCATCATATATTGAATGCATTAATATGATTGTGCCATCAAAGTCGTCTTTTTGCTTAAAAGCCTCGAAAACCTTCTTGCCGTTTCTTATTCTCCAATCCTCTGTGTCATATGTCCAGAGAACCTCAGCCATTCCTGAAGATTTAAGAACGGACTTGTTATAGTCACCATAAGGCGGCCTTGCCACCACAGGGGTTACACCGCATATTTCGTTTATCTTCTGGTTGGTTTTATCTATCTGATTCTTTATCTGGGAATCTGACAGTTTGGAAAGATGCGGATGATCCCATGAGTGATTTCCAATTTCACATCCAAGTGAAACAGCTTTTATTGCATTATCTTTAAATTCAGATAATCTGTATCCCTGATAGAAAAAAGTGGCTACTGCATTGTTTTCAGCAAGAGTATCAAGAATCTTTGATTCACTGTCTCCTCCGGGTCCGTCATCAAATGTAATGGCAACCATAGGATTGTCCGGATTTATATATCTGGTGAGCAACTTAGGTCTTAAAAATGATTCAACAAGCCCTTCAGGGCAAGGCATTGCGAATATCCCTGTATCATCCTTGAGAACTGTGCCTTTTTCAAAGATAAATATATAGTTCTTATCTCCTATGATAAATTTGTTCAGATTATCATCGTTTGGTTTCAGATATTTCTTCCAGCCTTTTTGCAGTTCGTCTTCCTTGTAGTTTTCTGTGAAGCACTCCATGGCAAAGTGTGATACCGCTGACTTATAGTTCAGATTCAAAACCTGAACCGGATCAATTACCTGACCGGTTTTCACATTTATAAGGTATGTTTCAACATCGGCATCAGCAGGAACCATGTCCTTATCATCTTCTTTGAACGTGAAATGGTGAATTACCAGATTCACAGCTCCATTGCCGGTTTTATGTGCATAAGAGTCAACAATAAGCGCCCCTGTCTCTTCACTTTCATTTCTGAATCTGTTTGACAGCTTGTCTATCTTGCTGTTTCTGAAATCCCTTACTATCTTGTTTTTACACTTATCTGTACGAACGGCAATTGATCTTGTTTCGTTATATTCGTAAGATACATTAGTCACATCTGTATTATCATAAAGCTGATATTCAGCAAGAGACTTGTCTGCAAACTCTGCGAATTCCTCACTGTCCTGGTAAACGTTTGTTGAAAAACACTTCACCAGAAGAAGAATAATTATGACAATCAGCAGCAGAGCAATCCCCAGCAGAATCATTCTGCGGTGATTTCTCTTTTTCCTGCGTTTTCTTTCCTTCTCCTTTTGAAGCTGTCTGTCGGCCTTTAGAGCCTGTTCCATTCTTGAGTCTATGCTATTGTCAAAATATCTATTATCAGGATTCATATTGTACCTTTATACTCCACTTTATGCTATTGTAACATACTATGGACTATTTTAGTACAGTTTATTTTTTTTAATAAAAAAAACCGGAAGAATATAACCTCCGGTTCAAAAGAGTTCTTCATGTAACTACTCTTCCAGCTGTGACGTGCAGTTTGGACATCTTATGGCATCTATAGCAATCTCTGACTTGCAGAACGGGCAAACTTTAGTTGTCGGTGCTTCTTCTTCTGCAGTTTTTTTGCCTATTGAATTAGCCTTGTTAAATGCCTTAATGATAAGGAACAGAACAAAGGCAACAATAAGGAAATTGATAACGGCCATTATAAATGCACCGTATCTGATATCCACGCCGCCGATTGTTCCAACCAGCTCTGAGAAATCAACCTTAACAAACAGCCCGATAAACGGTGAAATAATATCATCAACAAGGGATGTAACGATTGCTGTAAAAGCAGCTCCGATTACAATACCAATAGCCATATCCATTACATTGCCCTTCAAGGCAAATTCCTTGAATTCTTTAATAAAACTCTTCATAATGCATCTCCTCTTTCTTATTTTAACCAATTGCAATTATATGTCGATTTTACTCAAAAATCAAGAAAACAGATACCCGAAGGTATCTGTTCCGTTGGTGCGGATAAGAGGATTCGAACCTCCACCGAATTGCTCCGACACGGACCTGAACCGTGCGCGTCTGCCAGTTCCGCCATATCCGCATATGACTGTCTGCATTCAGCGACTTTTTCATTATACATTAATTTAATAATATTTCAAGTAAAAAATACAGGTTTTTTATTTAATACAATAAAATAAGTTTGGGCAAGACATAAGCCGGGTTCTGTATCAAGCAATCATCTATCTCGATCAGATGTTGCCACCTGACTCAAGCGACCTACCTTTTGGCGGTGACGGGCAGCCACCAGGCAAAGCCCTAAAGCCGTTTTGGTCTTGCTCCGGATGGGGTTTACACGCAGAACCTGTTACCAGGTCCTGCCGTGAGCTCTTACCTCACGATTTCACCCTTACCACATAAGTGGCGGTATGTTTCTGTTGCACTTTCCCTACAGTTACCCGCGGCGGATGTTATCCGTCATCCCTGCCCTGTGGAGCCCGGACTTTCCTCACAGCATAAGCTGCGCGATTGCCTGTCTTACCCAAACAGATTTACAGAATATATGGATTTGTATTGGCTTCAGCCATTATAACATCAACTGTCAATGCCTTTTCGGCTGCTTTTGCATAAATCTGATGTGCCATGTTTTCAACAAAAATCTTTTCTGTCCCATAATGACCCGCATCTATAACTGACATTCCTGATGCTTTCGCATACTGAGCCTCATGAAGCTTCAGATCGCCTGTAATAAACAGATCACAACCTTCCCTTACTGCATCGAACAGGAAGTCCCCGCCTGCGCCTGTACAGAGACCGATTTTTACAATCTGTTCTTTTCCGCCGTCAACGCAGCGAATATAGTTTTTCGGAAGATCCAGACAATCTTCAACGTACTCAGAGACTTCTGCAAAATTCATAGGTTCAGGAAGCTGACCGTAATAGCCTTCATCCTTTGAACATGCATCTCTGATGAACAGATTAAGAAGCTGCATCATATAGAAATTGTTTCCCTTTGGTGCGAAGTCAAACGAAAGATGAGCAGAATATACACAGATATCATTTGCTATTGCCTGCTGAATGTATCTGCCCGGGAAATCATTATAGTCAATAACATATGCCGGATTGAAAATCAGCGGATGGTGTGTAAGGATCATATCCGCATTTTTCTTTACTGCCTCTTCAATAACATCTTCATTTATTTCCAGACAAACAATAATCTTGTTTATTTCTTCCTTTCCTGTATAAATCTGAACACCGGAATTGTCTATGTCCTTATATTCTTCAGTAGGTGCTATTTCTTCGATTAAATTAATAAACTCCTTATACTTCATCGGCTAACTCCTCAAAATATTTAATACGCTTTTCTACTGTATGAATGTCCGCATCATTAATGTTGCAGCTTTTCAATATACCATCCATTATTTTCTCTTCTATCCCAAGTTTAACAAGAGCATATTCCTTTGCCAAATTCGGATTAGTCTTCGCCATGTCTTCAGGATAATCCCAGGAGGCCGATGTTACCTCTGGAATGGCCTCTGAAGGGCCGAAATCAGCCGTTTCAGGGTTTTTAGGTGGATTTGCAACTATTACCTCACAAATGAACTTTCCCTCTCTAACCAGATGATTTGAAACAATATCAAAACCATTTACAGTTAACCAGTATCTAAGCTGCCCTGTATTGTTTCTTGGCTGCATAACATACTTTTTGAAACTGCAGCTCTTGACCATATCAGCAGCCAGAATGTCTCTAATAAGAAGTCCACCCATTCCGGCAATTACAATATCGTCAACTTCACCCTGTTCAATGACTTTCAGTCCGTCACCGGCTCTGAAATCCAGTTCCGTTCCAAACTGATAAGCCCCGGCGGCGGCTTTTGCCTTGGCCAGAGAAGGTTCGCTGATATCACACATGATTACCGCCGGTGAAATTCCTTTTTCCCAGAGATACAGTGGCAAAAAACCATGGTCGGTACCGATATCGGCCATGGTTTCTCCTTTTTCAATCTGATCTGCAATTAGCTGTAATCTGTCAGTTAATTTATTCATTCTATTCCAGATAATCCTTAAGTTTCTTGCTTCTGGTCGGATGACGAAGCTTTCTTAAAGCCTTGGCTTCGATCTGTCTTATACGTTCACGGGTAACGTCAAATTCCTTACCCACTTCTTCAAGTGTTCTTGCTCTGCCGTCTTCAAGACCGAATCTGAGCTTCAGAACCTTCTGTTCTCTCTCAGTAAGAGTAGAAAGCACATCTACAAGCTGTTCCTTCAGCATGCTGAATGCTGCTGCTTCTGCTGGTGCAGGTGCATCTTCATCAGGAATGAAGTCACCCAGATGGCTGTCTTCCTCTTCACCGATTGGTGTTTCCAGAGATACAGGTTCCTGAGCAATCTTCAGGATTTCACGAACCTTTTCTACTGTAATTCCCATTTCCTCAGCAATTTCATCCGGAGTTGGCTCTCTGCCGTTTTCCTGAAGCAGCTGACGGGAAACTCTTATGAGCTTGTTGATTGTTTCAACCATATGTACAGGAATCCTGATTGTTCTTGCCTGATCAGCGATTGATCTTGTAATTGCCTGTCTGATCCACCATGTTGCATATGTACTGAATTTATATCCCTTAGTATAGTCAAACTTATCTACCGCTTTAATAAGTCCAAGGTTACCTTCCTGAATAAGATCCAGGAACAGCATACCTCTGCCTACATACTTTTTGGCAATAGATACAACCAGTCTCAGGTTTGCTTCACAGAGTTTCTGCTTGGCATAATCGTCTCCGGCTTCCATTCTCTTTGCCAGGTCAACTTCTTCTTCAGCAGTCAGAAGTGGAACCTTACCTATTTCCTTCAGGTACATTCTTACAGGATCATCAACGGCAACTGATTTGGAAATTGTTGATTCAAGGTCAATCTCCTTGGCATCCGGATTTTTGGCAAGTTCAGCTTCAACATCAGGATCTTCTCCCTCTGAATCTATCAGCTGAAGTTCTGCCTCTGCAGGTTCCTTTTCGTAGGTAACCTCTATTCCCCGCATTTCAAGTTCTCTGTAGATGTCATTAATCTGGTACTTATCAAGTTCAAGCTTCTCCAGATCATCTGCAACCTGATTAAAAGAAATTGTCTTGTGTTCTTCACCGACAACTTTTTCCTCAAGCATTTTTATGATGCTTTCCTTCTTTTTACAGGAAAGCTCTTTAGGATCATCAGCAGCTGTGTAGTTTTTCTTAATATCTACCAGCTTTTTTCTGAATTCCTGAAGTTCAAGATCTTCCTGTGTAAGTTCAACCTTTTCTTTTTTTGACATTTCTAAACACCTTATCCTTTTAGTTTTTTCTGTATTTCAATCAGACGTACCATTAATCTGTCAATTTCTTCAGCGTCTTTTTCATTATCCAGGCTGTCTATCAGCATTGTTATCTCATCACACTCATTCAGAAGTTTCTGATGTATCAGGTGAGAAATACAATCGTTATAAATGGCCTCTTCTTTATCAGGCGGAATTAGTTTCGAGGTGATTTTCTTAAGAACCTCAGAGGTTTCCACATCCAACTGGTCCATTATCTTATTGATATCCAGTGGACGTTCGCCTTTATCAACTGCCTGAATAGCTTTATATATTCCGCTTCCTGCAGGATCAAGGAATATGCTTCCCTTAATCTCATCTGGAATTCTGTTGTAATTACTGTCTATCAGCATCAGTTTAACAAGGTCCTGTTCGGCTTCAGACATGGTTTTCTGTACCGCTACTCTGGCAGGTGCAAAAGCAGCCTGGCCTGTTTTCTCCTTCTTCTGCCCTTCATATTCAAGCCTTATTGCCTGCTCGGAAATTCCTGTTTCCTTTGCAACTTTCTTGATATACATGTCAGCCTCAACCGGTTTCATCTGCCTGAGAATGTTTACTGCATCTCTCAGATAATCAAGCTTCTGCTGATTATCATCCAGATTGTAAGGCTTTCTTGCTTTTGCTAGTTTAAAATCCCCGTAAGGCAGCGCCTTATCAACAAGTTTCAGATAGGCATCTCTGCCCTTTGCCTTGATGAATTCGTCCGGATCCTTGCCGTCATTAACAACCAGAACCTTCGCTCTGCATTCTTCCTTATATAGGATATCAAGACCCCTAAGTGCCGCATTCTGACCTGCGTTATCCGCATCATAGGACAGGATTACATTAGGTGTATATCTCTTAATCAGCCTTGCCTGGTTATCTGTCAGAGCCGTACCCAGCGATGCAGAAACGTTTTTTATTCCTGCCTGATAAAGAGAAATAACATCCATATATCCCTCAACCAGGATTATGTATCCCTCTTTGTGGACACTGTCCTTGGTAAGATTCAATCCATACAGATTATTTTTCTTCTGAAAAACAGAAGATTCGCTTGAATTCAGATACTTTGGTTCTCCCTTATCGAGAATTCTTCCTCCGAATCCTATGAACTTACCAGCTGTATTTCTGATAGGAAAGATTACTCTTCCTCTGAATTTGTCGTAATATCTTTTTTCTTTTTTCGATGAAAGGCCGATTTCAACCAGTTTTTCAGGATCATATCCCTTGCCTTTAAGATAATCAGTAAGAGATGTCCACTCCTCATCTGCATAACCAATGTTAAATTCCTTAAGTGTTTCATCGGAAATGCCACGCTTTTTCATATATGCGTATCCTGGGTTCTCTTTTTCCCTTAAAGCCCTGTAGAAAAATTCTGCAGCATCTCTGTTGATTTTAAAGAATTCTTCGTTTTTCTTTGAATTGCCCTGTCCTCTGAAGCCATCTTCAGGTATTTCTATGCCATAATCCTCAGCAAGCTTCTCGCAGGTTTCCCTGAAATCAAGGTTGTAATATTTCTGAACGAAGTTAATCACATCCCCGCCTTCATTGCAGCCGAAACATTTATAGTGCTGACTTCCTTCATAAACAACAAAAGAAGGTGTCTTTTCTCTGTGAAACGGGCATAGTCCTTTATAGACATTTCCGGCCTTCTTCAGGGCCACTACCTGTCCAATCACATCGACGATGTTACACCTGCTTTTGATTTCATCAACAATATTGAAATTCGAGCTGTTACGAATATCTGCCACAATTATCCCCTTAATAAAAAACCTTTGTCACTAATAAGTTACGACAAAGGTCTTTATTTTCCTTTTTTTATATTATTGTTTTTTTATCAGTACAATCCATTCCAGCCGACTGGAACGAAAAGTTCATTATACATATTATATGCATACCTGTCAGTCATGCTTGCCACATGGTCTTTAACCAGCTCCTCAACAGGATAAATATCCTTCATCTCTCTAATATCTGCCGGAAGCCTATCCGGATGCTGCAGGAAATATTCGTACAGTGATGTGACTATTGTTTCAACTCTGGAAACATCTTCAGCCTGCTTGACTTCTTCATTGTGATACACATTTTCAAACATAAAACTACGAAGGTTGTTCATGGCTTCCAGTTTCTCATCACTGAGCGTAATAACAGGCTTGCCATCACTGTTGGAAATCATATCCTTAACCAGTGTGTCAATTCTCTTCTTGTGGGTATCACCCAGAAGTTCAATGCTATCCTTCGGCAGGTCGATTGACTTGATAACACCAGTTCTTAAGGCATCATCAAGATCATGAATTATATATGCAATTCTGTCGCTCGCTTTCACAACCTGACCTTCCGGTCGATGACCTCGCAAAAGAGATGGCGATGCGCCATACGCTCTTCTACGAGAAGATGCATAAGCTGCTCGGCATACCTCCGGCAAGTCTCGTGAGAAACTGCCGCATGAAAC